>CAZMHW010000351.1:2964-4599 GCA_964566105.1 uncultured Akkermansia sp. | reverse complement strand
GCATAATGGTTACCTGATAAGTTTAAACGTGCCTGTTTTAAAAAGGGTTGGCTGACTGGGCAGGAAAGTTTCGGCGGACACCTGATAAACATAGGTTTCCATGTTTTGCGGCACTCCGTTAAACATTCCATTCCACCCGGTTTTGAGATCGTTACTTTCAAAAATTAATTGCCCCCAACGGTTAAAGATGCGGAAATACAACAATTTTCTGAGTCCCCAGCCATCCGCGTAAATGATGTCGTTAATACCGTCACCGTTAGGAGTAAAAGCGCTCGGCACATCCAGAGTTACCCGCGGATCGACGTTGATGTGATAGGTACTTTTAACGATGGAACACTTCAACGTATCTTCTACTAACACGGTGTAGGTAATATTAATGGTAGAGGATGAATTCGGATTCGGTACAATACAGGTCGTACAATTCAGATCAGTTATCAGGGGTGTCCACGTATAAGAAAAACCCTGACCTGCAAAGGCGTTAAGCGGAATCTGCTGACCAATAACTACCGTTGTATCCCAGTTTACCTGCGGCGCCGGTTCCTGCACAAACACGTTCAGAGATGAAGAACTATTCACACAGTCATTTGCATCCTTCACCGTAACAACCAAAGCCGTTGTTTCGTTGAGAGAACCCACCGCCGTAAAGGTGTTGGAACTACCAAAATCAAGACTGTTTGTATTGATTGCCGGTGATAAAGTTCCGGTAACCGGACCTGAAACTCCCGGAGTGGCCGTGCCCGTGATTACAAAAGACGCATTGGGACACACCAGGGGAACAGCTCCCAAAGTAGCCGAAGGCAAAGGAAAAATGATCATGTTTTTTACAGAGCTTGCCACACAACCGTAATCCACATCCCGCACGGTAAGCGTCACCGAATAATTACCCGGCTGGGTGTAGGTATGCGAATAACTTGGTGTTGGTCCTGTGCCGGTACCCTGATCTCCGAAATTCCAGTCGTAAGTTAAGTTCAGATCGGACGCATTTACCGAAGTGGAAGTGAATGTATCCGGAAGCCTCAGACAGTGCCTGTAAATATCCTGAGACTGCCGGAAATCGGATTCCAGCTTAATGACCCTTATAGGAAACTCGACAGGGATGAGGCATCCCTGATCCAAATCACTGGAAGAATAAAAAATAAGCCTTACCGTAACATCTCCATGATTATTGATTGTTGGATAGGTCGTGTATGGATACGATACCAATGTGGACGTAAAGGGGGTATTAAAGACTGGTGGCTGATTTACAAAATCCCCAAAAAACCACTTCCAGGCATAAATATCCTGAACAGCCGTAATACTGGCAGTAAGATTTTCTCCCAGGCAAAAAATAGTTGGAGAAATAACGGCTGTTGCTACAGGGCTGTAAGTACGCACCTGAGCAGTCGCTGTACTCGGACAATTAAAATTATTTCCCACCGATACGGTTAAACTAAAAGTAGTGAGTGAAGCTGTAAATACGTAAGGCAAACTAGGTGTGCCGGGCGCCTGACTACTGATACCGTTCACTGTCCATATAAAATTTTGAATGGGCGTGATGTTAACGCTGGAGGTTGAAGTGATAGAAGGCGCATATGGCCTGCATCCGGAAGTTTTTCCATCTCCAAACAAAATACTGGCGGTTGGCTGACCATAGGC
>CAZMHW010000351.1:0-2954 GCA_964566105.1 uncultured Akkermansia sp. | reverse complement strand
CTGTAATGGTTAAACTCTGACTGGCTTTGCATCCCGCCGGATCAATGATAGTTAAAGTAGGAACATAAACTCCCGGGGTATTGTAAGGGTGGTTTGCGTTGGCAAAAGAAGAAGAGGTGTACCACACAGGAGGCGAAGAATCTCCGTAAGAAACACTGTAGGTGGCATAACCTGTGCTCGCTCCAAAGTTTACCGGTGCCGCCAGGGAGGCCGGAATACATGGGAACACGTTGTCCGCAGTTAAATTTGGTTGCGGATTATTAACCTGGAATGTATGCTCTGTAGATGCTGAACATCCCACATTGTTGGTAGCTGTGCAGACGACAGTGAATACCTGTGCCGGCGGGTTCGCATAAGGAAAGGTATGCACGGGACTAAAGCCGGGATTAGTCGTTGTGACGGGTGCGGTGAGGTCTCCAAAATCCCATTTGTAATTAGTTATCTGATCCGGAGCAACTTGTCCTGCCGAACTGGAATTAATAAACTGTACTGCACCATTTGACAAACACACAGGATTAGCCGTGAACGAAAACGCCGGTTGAGCGGAACTGATACGAAAGACTTTGGTATCGATATCAATACAACTGTTGACATCCTTCACCAGCAAACTAATCGTATAGGTACCTGGAACCCAAAAGGTATCGCGCGCCACAGGATCGGCCAATCCCCGGATGGTATCCGGCGGAAAAGGTGGTAACGGAGGTGCTGGGGTTACCGTACTGATGATTGTGGAAAAACTGCTTAACGACATTGAGCGTAACATTGGAGCCAACGTGTGCGTTGGAGTTTGAAGAAACCAGGTAAAACCAACACTACAGCCGTCAACATCCACAGAACTGGCAGCATCAAATTTATATTTATGACGTACACAGGCCATAGCGTTTGGCAAAGCCGGGATGGGCTGGCCATTAAAACGGATGTTCGCCTTCACATTTCTGATTTTGACTGTTTGTGTAAAGGTATAGGGTGTGCAGCCGGAAAGATTATTCGTTGACACCAAAGAGGCATTAAAGTTTCCGCTGGTTGCATAGGTATGCGAAAAAACCGCATTCGTAACTCCGGTCACATTGCCCGCAATAGACACTGTATTGCCATCCCCGTAATTCAGTACCGCGGAAGAGGCTTCCTGAAGATTGACCGTAAACGTAACTACGGAGCGGGTAGCCACAGCGCAGGTAGTCTCATAGCGAAACTTCCCGATTGGCCCCCTGATATCAATGGTAGGAGCCATAGTAGCCGTTCCCTTGCAATTAGCCTGGTACCCCTCTACGATCACCGTATGGGTTCCCACGTGTGTAAAAGGAAAACTAGGACTGGAGTTATTGATACACCCCGAAAAAAAACCGTTATCCGTTACAATGTGCCACTGCTGCATGGTTGTAGAAGTTGGAACACCCGGTGTAATTGTTCCGTTCATGTTAATAGTCACCGGTTGACCAGCGCAGGCTGTGGCCGGAAAGGTTGCACTCACAACCGGCGGATTAACAACGGAGATACTGTCGTGGAAAGAAATATCCCTGCAGCCATTGTTTGTTTCAATGATGAGATAGGGATAGTAGGAACCTGTATTGGTGTAAGTAAATGACTGATTAGGCACAGTGGCAGAAGGCGCAATTGTACCCGTGACAAAAGAAGGGGTCGGCGCTCCGTCACACCAGGTATAGCTCGTTATCGGAAAAATGGGTTCCGTGTAACTGTAATCTGAAAAATTAATTGTCAGCGGCGCACATCCCTCGCGTTTATCTCTGTTAAACCATGCCGTTGGGCGCGAGATGGTGTAAGTATCCATAACAAGACTTGCCTTACAATGGGCAATGGAATTAGATTGCGCGTTAAGCGTAATAATAGGAACAAAGGGTTTGTAAATAGTGTAGGGATTGAGGCTACCTACCCAGAACGTAAAGGTTGGGCTTCCCAGTCCATTTACCACCGTTGTGGCGGGAATGGCATAATTGGAAGCGTTACCGGAATTGGCCGAATTCCAGGTAAACGTGAGTGAACTCGAGGTGTTAATGGTTGTTGTGTTCAGAAATCCCGTTACAAAGGTAGGTTGACATACAATACTTGGCGACAACAAAGAAAGGTTAATGGTAATGGACTCCGAAAAAACGGACAAGGTTTGCGATGCGGAAGGGCAGCCCGGAGATTGCGCCGTAACCGTAAAAATATAGGCTCCTCCCTGGGGCAAAAAACACAAGGTATCTATATAATTTGCCTGAGTGGGTGTTACCGGAAAACTGACAAAAGGGACAGAGGGTGCGTAACTAAAAGCAATGCCACTTTGATTGGTGGTAATAGTTGC
The DNA here is from genome assembly GCA_964566105.1 of uncultured Akkermansia sp. Classification (GTDB taxonomy): domain Bacteria; phylum Bacteroidota; class Bacteroidia; order B-17B0; family Aurantibacillaceae; genus Aurantibacillus. Next base: position 652 of record CAZMHW010000351.1, on the reverse strand, counting down.
AGGGACAGGTACGCCGGCGCAAACGGTGGGAGGAATAACAGCGGTAAGCGATACCGCTCCCGTAACGAGAAGTCCAACCGTAGTAGTAGAGCTACACTGATTGTTATCTGTGAGCTGTAAACTGATTACATTGGAACCCGCGCCAAAAGAAACCAGTCCGGGATTAGCTACACCTGAGGAAGAAGGACTTCCTCCCTGAAAAGACCAGTTATAGGTAAGGCTATTTCCTATCGGAGAACCCGAAGAAGAGGAACTTCCGTTGATATTGGTGGTAAAAGGAGGGACACAGCCAAGATACCCATTGGAAGAGTTGATGAAGGGAACCGGTGGATTGGAAACGTTAACCGTAATATTTGAAACAGCAACAGCGGTGCAGGTTGTTACCGGATCGAAAACCGTAACAACCGGAACAAAAGAGTTAGCAGTGGCGTATACGTGGGTTGGCGTGGCCCCGGTCACCAAAGGAGAAAGATCTCCAAAAGCCCAGGTGTATACACAACCCGAACACCCTCCTGAAGCTGTAAACCCAACTGTCATAGGTGCGCAATGCGATGCAGGAATAACGGCTGATACATTTCCACTCGGACCCGAATATACCTGAATCTGTGTGGAGTAATTAACCGGATTACCATTAAGTTGTGCAGAATAGGAA
>CAZMHW010000350.1:0-4604 GCA_964566105.1 uncultured Akkermansia sp. | reverse complement strand
TGCGTTGAATGCCTCTGATCCATTTACCATCTTCTTTAATGAATTGACTGTTGGCATTCGGGCGTGTTGTTCCGAACAGGTCATTATTAAAATACTGGGCCGAACTTACGCTTTTTATTTGCCAGCGGTTGTTTAATCGGTGCGTCAGGGTCATGGTAGCGCTTTTTTGTTCGGTGTTGTAATACGACCATTTGGCTCCCAGGAAACGTTCTCTTGGAATATTAATAAGGGCGTAATTAATACTGCCAACTCCAAAATCGCTGGTGCGTCTGTCTTTCAGATAATCCCCTTCTACGAGTAAGTCTGTTTTTTTACCGAGTTTAAATTGAAAAGAGGGATTGAAATAGATGCGTTCTGAATTAACTACGTCACGAAAACTTCTCGCTTTTTCATACACCATGTTCATGCGGTAGGCCGCTTTTTTATTTTTATCCAGTAAACCATAGATGTCAATGGACGGTTTGTAAAAATCATAGCTGTCAAAACGCATTGAGACTTCACCCCCCTGGGTGAAGGTTGGTTTTTTGGTTACCAGATTAATAACCCCGCCGGCCGCAACATTTCCAAATAGAATAGCGGAACTTCCTTTCATTACTTCTACACGCTCCACCGCATTCATTTCCGGTAAAATGGCGTTGTTAAAACGAACGCCGTTTTTAAAGGTGTTACTGCTGGTAAAGGCAAAGCCCCTGGCTGCAATCTCTTGTTGCACGCCTCCTGTGGTTCCCATTAAATACACGCCGTTAAAGTTTTTCAACGCGTCACTCATATATTGTGTTTGCTGCTGTTCCAGAATGTCCTTATCCACCATGGCAATGCTTTGCGGCAGATCCATAGGTTTGATGTCTGTTTTGCCAATGGTTACCGGTTTTTCGTTGCTGTTGCGCACACCTGTTACTATGACTTCTTTTAACTCCAGTGCATTTTCTTTGAGTACTATTTCTGGTATCTGTGTAATTTCTCCTTCTTTTACCTGGGTTTCCAATTCCCTGGTTTCAAGTCCTGTAAACGAAATAATAAGGGTATAACTGCCTGCAGCAAGATTTTTTAGTTCAAATTCGCCTTTGGCGTTGGTACTGGTAATAAAATGACTGTTCTTTAACCCCACGTTAATAAATTCAGCGGGATGTTGATCTGAACTGATGAGTTTTCCGTGAATGCTACCCGTTTGAGCATTGTAAAAAGGAAGGACAGCTAAAAAAAGAAGTACGAAAAGAGATATATTTTTGGTCATAAGTGAACTTTTATTTACGGAAACAAAGTAAGTCACTTGACAAGGAACCCACAATACCTAAAAAAGGGTATTTAGACACTTTCTAAACAAGGAAATAACCCTGAAAGTCCCATAAATACTGATGATCGTCACTTATTTTACTGACAAATGTTATCTTTCAACCACCACGTATTTTAATGATCTGATAACGTTTTTTTAACCCTGGCAGGTTTTTTTGAAGGTGGTTTTTGCCGTGGATTCTTTTTAGTTGGTTTTAAAATTACTGTTTGCACAAACAATTGGGTTTAATACAACTTACCAGAATTTTCTCAGCTACCTTGGAGGAAAGTACAGCCGTTTGAGTGTTTTTGTATTTTATTTTCACTGAACCATCAAAAGCAAAGATTTTTTCTACGGTTAATTTATCGTTCAGACCTATCTTAAGATCGGTGAGGTAATTTAGAAAGTCATGACTGTCCTCATTCACTCCCAAAACAATGCAACGGCAACCCGACACGCTGGCCAGCAAAGGTCTCCTTTCACTGGTGGGTAATACACCTGCCTTATTGGGAATGGGATCGCCGTGTGGATCAAATTTGGGCTCCCCGCTGAGGGTATAAAGCCTGTCAATAAGTTTTTCGGAATTAACATTTTGTAATTGTTCTGCCAGCTCGTGTACTTCGCTCCAGCTGAATTTACATACTTTGTGCAAAAACGTCTCCCAGATCCTGTGCTTTCTGATCACATTAAGCGCTTCTTTCTGACCGGTTTTAGTCAGGTGAATGCCACTGCTTTTTTTATAGGTAATGAGTTTTTCGTCTTGTAAAATTTTTAAGCGTTCAAGCACTGTTGGCGGTTTCAGATCCAGGTAATAAGCCAAGTCGCTGATAGTGGATTTGTTCCCCTGTTCGTCGAGGCTAATCTGGTAGATCGCCCGCAGGTACTTCTCGTCAGATGTTTTTATCATAGCGTAAAGATACATAAAGTTAGGTATACCTAATATTAAAATTTAGGCTCTACGTAACTTTGATCCATGAACAGATTACCCCTTGTTTTTTTGTTTCTTCTTTTCACCATTTCCTTGAGTGCACAGCTCAGTGACCTTAAAGGAAGCGTCCGGGATCAACAGGGTAGCCCTGTGCCCTTCGCGGCCGTGGGTGTTTTAAACAGCACTGTAGGCACAATTTCTGACAAAGATGGAAGTTTTCTGATCAGGGGGCTGGCCACGGGCGCTCATACTTTGGTAATTACTTCTCTGGGATTTCGTAAAAAAACACTGGAGCTTATTCTGCCCCATATAAAGGGTCTTACGATCCGGCTTTCTTCAGACGAAAGTGCCCTTGAGGAAGTAGTGGTTACCGGAACCATGAAGGAGATCAGCAAAGACGAGAGTCCCGTAAACATCGACATTATTACTCCCAAACTCTTTCAGAAAACCTCCACACCTAATTTATTCGAAGCAACCAGTCTGGTAAACGGCGTCAAACCTCAGATCAACTGTAACGTGTGCAACACCGGTGATATCCACATCAATGGCATGGAGGGACCTTATACGCTTATTTTAATTGATGGCATGCCTATTGTGAGCGGACTTTCTACGGTGTATGGTCTTATGGGAATTCCGGCCAGCATGATCGAACGTCTTGAAATTGCCAAAGGACCTGCGGGTGCACTCTATGGTTCTGAAGCCATGGGTGGCACCATTAACCTGATTACCAAAAGACCTACTCTGGCGCCAAAAATTTACCTGGATTATTACGGCACCACCTATCTGGAGAATAACCTCGATCTGAGCGCGAAATTAAAACTCGGAAAAAAGGCAGATTGGCTCATAGGTAGCAATACATATTTTTACAATGCACCGGTGGATAAAAACAACGATGGATTTACCGACGTCACACTTCAAAAACGCATCTCGGTATTTAACAAGATTTCTTTCCGGAGAAAAGAGGAACGGGAATTTACCCTGGGCGGCCGTTATGTGTATGAAGACCGTTGGGGGGGACAAATGAACTGGGACAAAACTTTCAGGGGAGGGGATAGTATTTACGGAGAGAGCATTTACGCTAAAAGAGTGGAATTCATTTCAAAATACCAGTGGCCGCTCAAAGAGAAAATATTCACGCAGTTGTCCTACAATTTTCATGATCAGAATTCAGTGTACGGTGTCGTGCCTTTTCTGGCAAAACAGTCCACAGCTTTTGCGCAAACGTATTGGACCAAACAGCTTAATTCCCGGAACGATTTTCTGGCGGGGCTGGCTTACAAAAATTTGTGGTTTGACGACAATACACTCATCACCCAGAGCCTTGATGGTCAAACAAACAAACCCGATATAACCAATACTTTGGGTCTGTTTATACAAAATGAAACACGTCTGGACAGTGCTTCCAGACATAAATTATTACTCGGTGCACGCCTTGATTACAGTGACGTGTATAAGTTCATTCCTTCACCACGACTGGCTTACAAATGGACACCTGATTATAAATTCACCTTTCGGTTAAATTTCGGCACGGGATTTAGAATCGTAAATGTGTTTACAGAAGATCATGCGGCGCTTACCGGTGCGCGAGAAGTGGTGTTTGTTGACAAAATCAAACCGGAGCGTTCTTACAACGGCTCCTTGAATGTGGTGTATAAAATGAAGGTGAGTAGAACTTCTCTTATTACCTGGGATGCTTCCGCGTTTTATTATTATTTCACCAATAAAATCTATGCCAATTACGACAGCGATCCCAACAAAGTGATTTACGATAATTTACATGGTTATGCTTACTCCAGAGGACTTTCGCTGAATGCGGCTCTTGCAAGTCCGGGTAATTTTAAATTTACCCTGGGTGCTACTTATGTCAACGTACAGAATGTCCGGCAGGACAGTTCCGGTAAAACCAGCTCCAGCTGGCAGTTACAGTCACCCAAATGGAGTGGAAACATTATTATCGGTTACACACTTCCAAAACAAAATATTAAAATAGATCTTACAGGTAATTGGTACGGACCACAGCGCCTGCCAATTCTGCCAAAAGATTACCGGCCGGAATATTCGCCCTGGTTTTGTTTGTTGAACTTGCAGGTCTCTAAAACAATGAAAGACAAATTCGAGGTGTATGCTGGTGTAAAAAATCTGCTCAATTTTATCCCCAAAGATCCTATCATGCGTCCCCACGATCCTTTTGACAAACGCGCGAGTGATCTCACCGACAATCCGAATGGCTATACTTTTGATCCCAGTTACAATTACGCGCCCATCCAGGGTATCCGCGCCTACCTGGGAATCAGAATGACCCTGAATTAGGGAATGTTGTATGTACGAATAAAACGGCTTAGTGTTTCTTAGTGTCCTGAGTTCCTGCGTTAAAGCTTCGGCGTAAGCGTAGTGCCTTAGTGG
>CAZMHW010000349.1:0-4620 GCA_964566105.1 uncultured Akkermansia sp. | reverse complement strand
GAGTATCAACAGCGTTACGATCAGACGAAAGTAACCTTATCGACGGTATATACGCAAAAGATAAGTGCTAAAAGTAATATCCGCACCGGGATCATTTTAAATCAACTGGGCTACAGCCTCAAACAAAATGATAGAACAGATACTACCGTGTTACTTGAAAAAATTAACGTAAAGGGTGGCACACAAACTGCGCAGGCTTTTTTTCAATGGAATTATAAACTCACATCCAAATTAACCACAAATGTCGGTTTGCATTATTTTCAACTGTTCCTGAATAATTCCAATTCGCTGGAGCCAAGGGCCTCCTTAAAATACGAACTCACGCCTAAAAACAATTTGAGTCTGGGCTATGGTCTCCACAGTCAATTGCAACCTATAGGCGTTTATTTCGCAAAGAACCAGAATGTGGATAATGTTAATCCTACGCCAAACAAAAATCTGGGTTTAAGCAAAGCACATCATCTCGTAGTGGGTTATGACCGGATCATTAATGAGTTTTCGCACATAAAAACAGAGGTTTATTATCAGCACCTGTATAACATTCCTGTAAGCAGAGATTTAAATAGCACCTTTTCTATCCTGAATGTAACAGACGGCTACAATACGGAAGCTCTTGATAATAAGGGGTTGGGCAGAAATTATGGCGCAGAACTTACTTACGAACGTTTCCTGCATAAAAACCTGTATTATTTATTATCCGCTTCTTTGTACGATTCAAAATACAGGGCGCCTGATGGAAAGTGGTACAATACCCGGTATAACACCAATTACGCGCTAACGTTTACAGCTGGAAAAGAATGGCCTTTAACACGTAAGGGAAAAAACAGGGTCATAGGATTTAACATCAAGTCTATTTTTGTAGGAGGCTACCGCTACACACCCATTGATTTGCAGGCTTCCATCGCCGCGGGAGAAACGAAATTCCAGGAAAGTAAAAGTTTTGAAGAAAAGAACCCTGATTACTACAGGCTTGATATCCGTTTTAGTGTGAAGCGTAATTTTAAACACCTCACCAGCACATTTGCTCTGGATATTCAGAATACAACTAACAGAAAAAATGTGGGAGGACAGTATTTCGATTCGCATACAGGACAGGTAAAGTATTGGTATCAGACGCCATTGCTTCCTCTGTTGAGTTACCGATTGGAATTCTGACACAGTCGCTGGGACGCATGCTTCGTGGGCAAATTGAGGTTAAAGGGTTTAACTGAATGTGCCGGAACGGGCATGCTTTCTTAGCGGGTTACCTTTTTACAGCAATCACCGTACTCATTCTGTTCACAGGTTCATTAAATAAAATCTGCATCTCATTTTCTCTAAGTAATTCAATTACGTCAGAGTTGGAAATTCTGACTTTCCTATAAGAACTCACACGTTGTTGCCAGTTAGAATCTATCCACGTGTGTAACAAATCGGTAACTGTCACATGACTTGGGTTATATTCCAGGACACAGGTTAAAATACGGCTTGCGTCCTGTTTTACGGGAATAAAACGTTCGCTACCAACCAGTTCTTTCGAATAGTCCCTAAAGGAAAGAACGAGTTTTCCTCCGCTGGCTAAAGAATCGGTGCAATCGCGGATAAAATCTTTTACCTCCCCGTGATTAGCCAGATGTGTGAGTGTATCGCCGCAACACACGATCAGTTCTGGAGCTGTTTCTAAGAATTTTTTTACAAGACGGATGTCATCTTCCAGATTTTTAATGTTCAGAGACTTTGCATTAATTCTTAATTCCTCCAACAGCTGCTTATTAAAATCAACGGCAGTTACCTTAAAGCCAAGCTTTGCGAGAGATACACTTTGTATGCCATGCCCGGCACCAAGGTCCAGTGCTATCCCGGAACCCGTTGGCAGAATTCCCTCTTTTCTGAAAAAAACTTCCTGTTCATTTTGTTTGCTCTCAAAATCCCCACTCATCCAGGAGTAGAAAGAAGCCAGGTGAGTGTCATAATGTTCTTTTACCGTCATAATAAATGTCAAATAACCAGTCACACCAAAATAATAAATAACTTTGCGTGATATGAAGATAGACAAATATATAGCTTATTACGGTTACACCTCACGTCGAAAGGCCTGCGATCTGATCGATGAAAAAAAGGTACTCGTAAATGGTAAAGTGGCTACCTTCAGCACAAAATTTAAAGAAGGTGACAAAGTGGTGATTAATGGGGAGGAATTGAAACCCCGCACCTTTATCCCAACTTTTATTGCTTATAACAAACCTAAAGGTGTTATTTGCACCACTGAAAAAATTGCGGGAAATATTGTGGATGCGATCAATCACACAGAGAAAGTATATCCGGTGGGTCGCCTGGACAAAGACTCCGAAGGTTTAATTTTGCTCACTAATCAGGGCGAATTGATAGACAAGATTGCAAATGCTGCTCATGGACATGAGAAAGAGTACATTGTAACGCTGAATTTACCTGTGCGTAAACAATTTCTGAAAGAAATTTCGGAGGGGATAGAACTGCAGGGAGAAAAGACAAAGCCTTGTACAGTAAGTCTGGAGCCTAATGCCAAACGGATTTTTCGCATTATTTTAACTCAGGGTATGAACCGTCAGATCCGCCGTATGTGTAATGCTTACGATTACCAGGTTCTTAAATTACAGCGGGTGAGGGTCATGAACATCAGTCTGGGTAAATTAAAGCCAGGTGAGTGGAGGGATTTGACTCCGGAAGAGCTGAATGGACTCCTTTCTCAATTAAACTAAATAAATTAATTTTGAATAAAATTGTGTTTATGAAAACGTTTTTTAGAGAGCTGTTCGAATACAATCATCACATGAATGAAAAAGTGATTGGCTCGTTTATCCATCATTCAGATAAAGCTTCCGAACGTTCGGTAAAACTTATTAACCACATTCTGAATTCGCACCGTATCTGGAACAACCGTATCCGTAAAACGGAAGAGGATTTTGGTGTCTGGCAGGTACACTCCCTTGGGTTCTTAAAAGACCTGAACCAGGTAAACTTTGAAAGATCTCTTGAGATTTTAAATACGGTTGATCTGTCTGCAAAACTGGAATATGTCAATACCAAAGGAGTGGCCTATACAAACACGGTTCAGGATGTTTTATTTCACCTGATAAACCATGGCACCTACCACCGTGCCCAGATCGCTTCTGATTTCAAACAAGCAGGAATAGAACCGGAAGTGACGGATTTTATTGTTTATAAAAGGTAAAACTTTATTAAACTCAGGGCGAGTTGGTCTCCTGCATGGTTCAAAACTGATTTTTTTACGTTAAACCAGTTAAAAAATCCCCCAATAATACCGATATTAGGGGCTGTCAAACACATACTATGGAATACTTTATTGAAATCTTAAAAATTGTTTTGCCGGCAGGGGTTGTTTTTGCCGCGGTGTATTTAGTGGTAAAAGGTTTTTTAGATAACGACCGCCAACGAAGAGATCAGGAAATTAAAAAGAGTAATCAGACAGCTATTACTCCTTTGCGTTTACAATCCTATGAACGGATCGTTATATTTCTGGAACGTATTAATCCAAGTTCACTGGTTGTGCGCGTGAATAGAAATGGAATGAACGTGCAGCAGTTTCATATGGAATTGATCAAAACGGTTAAAACGGAATACGAACACAATTTATCACAGCAAATTTATATGAGTGCTGGTTCCTGGGAGCTGGTAAAAAATGCCAAGGAAGAAATGATTAAACTCATCAATATTTCTTCAACCAAAGTGCCACATGACGCACCGGGTAACGAGTTGGCCATGATGATTCTGAATATTACCTCAAATCTAGGTAAGAAATTGCCGGGGGATATTGCTTTGGAATATATAAAGAAAGAAGTCAATCAACTTTTTTAAACAGTCTCAGCTGCTTAAAAATTACTGTTCTTAGTTTTTTAATTTAAAAATCTGTCGGATGCAAAACCTGTTCTCTGATTTTAAACCAACTACCGCCGCAGAGTGGAAAACACAGTTGCTAAAGGACCTGAAAGGCGAACCTTTTGAAAACCTGATCTGGCACAACGAAAACGGCTTAGCTATTCAGCCCTTCTATACGTCGGAAGATGTAAAACAGCCTTACGAACCGGCTTTCGTACATCCTGATTGGGATATTTGCGTGAAAGGAAAATCCGTGAATGCAAAGGAATTAAATAAACAACTCCTGCGGCAGCTTAACTCTGGGGCAACTTCTATAGCTGTGGACATCAAAGGTCTTGATCTCGATACTGCACTTAAGGGCATTCAACTCAACTACATTCAATCTTCTTTCCTGGTAAATAGTTCTAATGCAAAGACTCTGAAAAGTTATCTGGAGAAAAATTTTAACATCCACGAAGTTAATTGCTCTTTGTTTCCGGAAAGGATGAACTCACAAAAAGACCTGCAAGACTGGAAGAATGTGATGGCGCTTTTTAGTCCGATCGCAAGCGTAAAAACAACGGTGGTAAATGCCATCCGTTTTCATAACCAAAACTGTCTGGCCTATTATGAAATTGCCCTCATCATTTCTCAGCTCACGGAATACCTGGAAAATGCGGCTTCGAAGAATGAATTCCCAAAAGGGAAGTTGGTTATAAAAACCGGAGTGAGTTCTGATTATTTTCTACAGATGGCTAAACTTCGTGCCATTCGCCGGTTATGGAT
>CAZMHW010000348.1:0-4621 GCA_964566105.1 uncultured Akkermansia sp. | reverse complement strand
AGATTGCGGTTACCCAAACCGGAATTCACAAACTCAGCAAAAGTTTTTTAAACAGTATTGGAATAAACACGAATACTTTAGATTCAAAAAAACTGCGGGTTTATGGTAACGGAGGCAAAATGTTACCAGAACGTAATAAAGATTTCAGGTATGATGACCTGATAGAAAATTCCATTAAAATTGTGCTGGCAGCGGACGGTAGTTTTGACCACGCCTTGTTTTACTATACAGGCACAACTGAATTGGTAAAAACAAATGCCTCTTCGGGTCTCAAGTTCAGAGCAATAACAAATCTTTACAGCGACACCAGTTTTTACTTCATAACGGTTGATCCGGGCAACGACGGCAAGCGCGTAGGTAGCAGAAGTTCTTTGTCTCTGAGTCCGAATTACACCAGCACGAGTTATGATTATTACAACTACCATGAAGACAATGTCATTAACTTCGCGAAAAGTGGCAGAGATTTTTACGGTGAATATTTTGACCTGACAAACTCCTATTCTTTTTCGTGGAAAGACGGTGATTTTGTTTTAAACGACAGCATTTTTGCCGAAGTCAACCTCGCAGCACTGTTCAGGGACAGTACCCGTTTCAGGGTACTTGGAAACGGCTTGAATTTCAGAACGGGGACCAATGGTATACAAAGTTCTACTTATTCTGATTTCGCAGCGGCGTCTTCAAAAACCGGATGGGCAAAAAATCAGGTGAGTTCGGATATAACTATTTCAATTAGCAAAGAAACGCCTAAAAGCCTGGGGTGGCTGGATAAGTTAACGGTAAACGCACGGCGTTCATTGGTTGTGAATACCCGTCAGTTTTCTTTCAGAGACAGTCGCAGCAAGGGTTCAGGAAAAACCTGCAATTTCTTAATTCAGGCTTCACTCAATTCCCCCTTACATCTGTGGAATGTAAGTGATCCTTTGAATCCTGTAGCACAAGAATATATTTTAAACGGATCAACGCTGAATTTTATTACCAATGTTGATTCCCTCGCGGAATTTTGCATTGCTCCAACCAGCGATTTATACACACCTGTATTTGTAAGTAAAATCGCGAATCAAAATCTACATAGTATTAATCAGGGCAATTATCTCATTATCACCCATCCCCTATTTGTTGCAGAGGCACAGCGACTTGCCTCGCTTCATCAGCAAAAAGAAGGTTTAAGCTACGCGATTGCTACCACAGACCAGATTTACAATGAATTTAGCAGTGGCAGGCAGGACATTTCTGCTATCCGGGATTTTATCCGGATGGTGTACAACCGAACCATCTCGCTCGGCAGCAACAACCAATTAAAATACGTGCTGTTAATGGGCGACGGTTCCTATAACAATTTAAACAGAAGTCTGGTAAACAACAGTGACTTAATTCCTACTTATCAGTCACACAATTCCTTATCGCCTCTGGCAAGTATAACAACCGATGATTTCTACGGCTTAATGGATCCTGACGAAGGTTACAACGCAGAAGATTATGGTGTCATAGATCTGGGTATAGGACGACTAACCTGCAGGAACGTTACCGAAATGAGAAGTGTTGTTGCAAAAATCGAAAACTACTACTCCAAAGATGTTAACTATGTTGCAAATAATACCAATCAACAGACTTCCTGCTCTGTAAACGAGAGTACAATGGGCGACTGGCGCAACTGGCTGATGTTTTTGGGTGACGACGAAGATTCCGCTTTACACATGGATCAGTCTGATAGTTTGACAAGAGTTGTAAAATCTGTAGCACCCATTTACAATTCTGATAAAATATTTCTTGATGCTTATCAGCGCTTTAGTACACCAGGAGGAAACCGTTACCCGGATGCCTCTGAAGACTTTGTAAAGCGGATAAAAAAAGGCGCGCTCATTTTTAACTATACCGGACATGGCGGAGAAGTGGGTTTGACAGCCGAACGTATGGTTGACCTGGATCTGATAAATGGCCTGGACAACTTTAACAGACTTCCCTTATTTATTACGGCTACCTGCGAATTCAGCCGATACGATGACCCTGCCAGAACTTCAGCCGGTGAGTTGTGTCTGCTAAATCCAAAAGGAGGTTCCATAGGCTTGTTTACTACCTGCCGGATTGCTTTTGCGAATTACAACCTTACACTGAATGTTGAATTACTGAAGAAATTATTCACACGGTTGCCAGGAGGCAGATGGCCGACTTTAGGCGATGTGATTTTTCAAACCAAAGCCTCGCCTGTGCTGGGTAAACAGTTTTTTTACTACGCCAATTTCCATTTGCTAGGTGACCCCGCAATGCCACTTTCTTATCCCGAACAAAAAGTAATTACTTCCAAAATAAACAATGTGGCTGTTTCGGCGGGAGTGCCTGATACACTGGGGGCGCTTGAAAAAATCACTATCAGTGGTTACGTTGCGGATACAGCCGGTAATAAACTTACCAACTTTAATGGTCTTGTTTACCCGACTGTGTTTAATAAAGAGCAGACTGTTGTGTGCCTTATGAATTCAAGTGCTTCGGGTATAAAGTTGAACGATTCCTCTGCCCTTGTTCCTTTTCAGTTCAAACTGCAAAAAAATATTCTTTACAGGGGTAAATCGCAAGCAACCAACGGTGATTTTTCGTTTACCTTTCTTGTGCCGAAAGACATTAGTTTTGCCATTGGTCCTGGAAAAATAAGTTATTATGCTACTGACGGGCAAACGGATGCCAGCGGAACCTACAGTCAGGTATTGGTAGGAGGAACCTCTTCAGGAAATACCGTTATAGATAATCAGGGTCCACAGGTAAATTTATTTTTAAACGATAAGAACTTCGTGAACGGCGGACTTACCAACGAAAAACCCGTGCTGTACGCAGATCTCACCGATTCGAGCGGCATTAATACCCTGGGCACCAGTATAGGACATGATATTTCGGTAATTATGGATGAAAACAGCAGCAAGCCATTGGTTTTGAATGACTATTACGAAGCAAATCTTAACAGCTACCAGAGTGGCCGGGTACGTTATCCTTACACGGAATTGAGTGAAGGAGAGCATCGTCTGAGTTTTAAAGTGTGGGATATACAAAACAACTCTTCTACTGTTTATTCTGATTTTATTGTAGCAAAAAGCGCTGAACTCGCGCTCAAACATGTTTTAAACTATCCAAATCCCTTTACTACCCGGACCAAGTTTATTTTCCAGCACAATCAGGCCTGTACCCCGCTCAAGGTAACCGTTCAGATTTATACAATAAGTGGGAAAATGGTTAAAACCATTCAAAAGTCGGTAGGTTGCGATGGGGCTGCGCCCGAAGGAATTGAATGGGATGGAAAAGACGACTATGGCGATAAACTAGCCAGAGGGGTTTATATTTATAAATTAGCTATCTTAGACGTTGATAATAAAAAAGCTGAAAAAATTGAAAAATTGGTTATACTAAATTAGTAATTTAGTGAACTTGTAATTTTGCGAAAGTTTATACTGTAATGATAATTTAATGAGAAAGAGAATTTTAATTATATTAAGTTTAGTTGGATCAAAGACCTTTTTAGGACAAATTAGTTCGCAACAATTAAATGGTACTGTTATTAACCCAATTACCACTGCGGTGCCATTCCTAATGATAAGCCCTGACAGTAAACAAGGTGGTATGGGTGACGTTGGAGCCGCTACAGAACCAGATGTTAATTCTATTCATTGGAATGGAAGTAAACTTGCTTTTGCCGATAAAAAATTTGGTGTTGGCTGTACCGTGACTCCATGGTTACGCAAACTCGTTCCGGATATAAACATGTATTACCTTACCGGTTATGGTAAAATTAATTCCAAACAAACGGTTGGTGCCTCTTTACGCTATTTCAGTCTCGGTAATATTGAATTGACAGATGCAACGGGTGTTCGGACAGGGAGTTTTAAGCCGAATGAATTTGCCATAGACCTTGCTTTCTCGCAAAAACTATCCAAAAATTTCTCCCTTGGTGTTGCCGCACGTTTTATTAACTCAAGCATCAGCAGAGTATATTTTAACGGTAGTTCGGGAAATGCCGCCAGTACTTTTGCCGTTGATTTAAGTATGTTCTACAAGAGCGACAAGTTTAAATTGGGTGAGAAAAAAGCTGTAGGTACCTTTGGCCTTGCATTAACCAATATTGGCGCAAAAATAAAATACTCCAACGATCAGAATTTTATCCCGATGAACATGCGTTTAGGCGGAGGGTTAAAACTGGATATTGATGACTATAACACTTTTGGAATTTATGTGGACTTTAATAAACTCATGGTACCTACTCCGCCTGTATATCAAAAAACAATTACGGCCACCGGGCAGGAAACAGATCTTATTGATCCCGCCACAGGTAAAAAGGTAATTGAAAAAGGGAAAGATCCGAACGTGGATGTAGCTACAGGAATTATCCAGTCTTTCGGTGATGCGCCGGGTGGTGCCAAAGAAGAATTACAGGAAATAAATGAGAGTATTGGTATGGAGTATTGTTATAACAATATTTTTGCCGTACGTGGCGGTTATTTTCACGAAGCAAAAAATAAAGGCGCACGGCAATATTTTACAGTAGGAGCTGGATTTAAATTCAAAGTAATAGGAGTTGACTTTTCTTATTTAATTCCTACTATTCTAAATAACCCTCTTCAAAGCACCTGGCGCGTTACCC
>CAZMHW010000347.1:0-4624 GCA_964566105.1 uncultured Akkermansia sp. | reverse complement strand
GTACCCGGATGCCAAACTGCGTTTATGGGACAGTCGTAAAGGGCATTGGACAGGCACTAATCCGCACGACAAATACGAACTTTTTGGTGGCGATAAACACACGGGTCATTTAAAAGGAGATATTTTGCATTACAGTTATTATACGCTGGAGGATCATTACAAACAGGTGGAATATTTCACCAACATTGCCTCCAAAGCTTATTTTGAGAAAGGGAAAAAGGCGCCTTTGTATAAATTGATTGTTAATCCTGTCGCTAAATTTATCGATCATTATTTACTACATCTCGGTTTTCTCGATGGGAAGGCTGGTTTTCTCATTTCAAAGATCTCTGCTTATGCAGCATATTTAAAATATAAAAAATTAAGACAACTCACACATCAAAGCCTTCGAAAATAATTTTAAGATTATACTGAGCAGAACCGACAGTATTGGGGACGTAGTGCTTACGCTGCCCATGGCCGGTCTTATTAAAAAACACTATCCTGAATGTACTGTGTTGTTTCTCGGAAGGACGTATACCAAAGATGTGGTGGTCCTGAGTGAGTTTGTAGATGAGTTTATTAATTACGACGAGATCGAAAAGCTTCCTCCCAGGGACCAGGCGCAATTTCTCAAAAAATTTAACGCGGATGTTTTTCTGCACGTTTTTCCGAAGAAACAAATTGCGGATCTGGCTAAGTCTGCCGGTATTCCTTTAAGAGTGGGCACAACCAATAGAATTTACCATTGGATCACATGCAATAAACTCATCAAGTTATCACGAAAAAATTCAGATCTCCACGAATCGCAACTGAACCTTAAATTGCTGAGTTTTTTGAATATTGAAACAACTGTGGAATTAGAAGGGATAAGTGCTTTGTACGGATTTACGCGTGTTCCGCAGTTAAGTGAGGAATTCAGTTCTCTGATTGATCCAGATAAATGTAATCTCATTCTGCATCCAAAGTCAAAAGGCAGCGCAAAAGAGTGGGGACTGGAGAATTTTGAAAAGTTAATTCACCAGCTGCCTGAAGAAAAATTTAAAGTATTTGTAAGCGGCACGGAGCAAGACGCCAGGTTAATGCAGGAGTTTTTGGAAAAAAACAAAAGCGCGGTAGATATTACCGGCAAATTGTCTCTGCAGCAATTTATAGCGTTTATTAATCACTGTGACGCTCTTGTGGCTGCAAGCACTGGCCCTTTGCACATTGCGGCGGCATTAAATAAAAAAGCCATTGGTTTGTTTTCGCCCAAAAGACCCATTCATCCTGGCCGCTGGATGCCTATAGGAAAGGATGCACATGTGTTGGTATTTGAAAAAAACTGCGAAAGGTGCGCGAAAAAAGAAGATTGTGACTGCATTACTAAAATTAAACCTGAACGAATTGTTGAATTACTTACTCATTCTTAACACTGCTGGCTTGGGCTATACTCGTCCGGTGCAACTCAATGTATATGAACGAATTTAAAGATAAAGTTATTTGGATCACCGGTGCTTCTTCGGGAATAGGTGAGGCGCTTGCACTTGAATTCGCGAGGCTCGGAGCACGTCTCATCCTGTCGGCAAGAAGGGAGGAAGAACTGAAACGGGTAGGCCACTTAACTCAGTTGCCCGATCTGGATCTGATGATCCTGCCTTTTGATTTGAGTGATACCAAAAATGCGTCCGGCCTGGTCGCTCAGGTCATTAACAAATTTGGACGAATAGATGTGCTTGTGAACAATGGTGGTTATAGTCAACGCAGCGAAGCTATGGAAACTTCTCTGGAAATAGACAGACAACTCATGGAGGTAAATTATTTTTCTTACGTGAGTTTAACCAAAGCGGTTTTGCCTTATATGAAACGGCAAAAAAGTGGACAATTGATCATCATCAGTAGCATTGCAGGAAAATTTGGATTCTTTTTAAGAACATCCTACAGCGCTGCTAAACATGCACTACACGGCTTCTTCGATTCTCTCAGGCTTGAAACAGAAAAACACGGTATTCGCACGCTCATTGTTTGTCCGGGAAAGATCAAAACCAATGTCTCACACAATGCTGTAACTGCCAGCGGAGAAAAACACAGTGCCATGGATCCTAGTCATCAAGATGCGTTGAGTCCGGAAGAATGCGCTAAACAAATCATTAAAGGATTTCGAAAAAATAAAGAGGAAATTTACATTGGGGGCAAGGAAATTTTAATGGTACACATTAAACGTTTTTTACCGAAGTTATTCGGGAAACTTGTGCGTAAACAAAGTCCGTATTGAAGCTTTTTTTTCAGAACGAATTTTTGAAGACCTAAAAATTTGTAGGCTTTTAAAAGCATTTCGTCTAAACTAAAGAGATTTCCCTTGTAGCAGTTACTTTTTGATTTATTTTCGGTTAAAACTAAAACCGTACATCATGAAAAATTTCTACATCATCTGTCTGACTTTTTTTTCAATGGTTCTTTTTTCTCAACCGGCAAATTTTTCGTCCAAGGGCATTGGTGGGGGTGGTGCTTTGTTTGCTCTGTCCATCAATCCGGCAAATAACAACGAGTATTATGTGGCTTGTGACATGGGTGAATTATTTCACAGTACTAATTTCGGAAACTCTTACGATCAGGTCAATTTTCAGCAATTAATCGGTGGACACAATTCAAAAGTCTGTTATACCTCTACTTCCGGTTTACTGTATTCCATCAGTTACGCTAAAGACATGGTACGTCCGGTAAAGAGCACAGATAACGGAGCCACCTGGACTCCTTTGACAGGCAATCCTGACGATACGGAAGAAACGTTTAGTATAGACGTGGATTATACTAATCCCTCACGTGTTATTATTTCTTATTATTCTGATATTTATTTGTCTACCAACGGTGGAACTTCATTCACCAGTATTCACACGGCGGCTACTTCTGCTGGTAATGTTGTGGGAGGAGTGTTTTTTGATGGTAACAACATCTATATTGGTACCAACGATGGTGTATTGGTTTCTAACAACGGAGGAACCTCCTGGACGCTTGCTGCTTTGAGTGGTTTACCTGTGAACGAACGAATTTGGTCTTTCGCCGGTGCTAAAGTTGGGTCAACGACCCGTTTTTTCTGTATTACCGCAGATGTAAGTGATATCTATGTCGGAATAGTTGGCTCGGATTATTACAACTTTCCAAAAGGGATTTATTCTGTGAATTACGGAAGTGGAAACTGGACTCCTAAAATGACAAGTATTAACACATCTACCGATTTTCCAATGTTTGTGGGAATGGCTAATAATTGTATCGATACGGTTTATCTGGCGGGTAGTAATAGCAATGGTGTTCCGGACATTCTCAAAACCACAGATGCAGGTAACACGTGGAATCATGTTTTTAAAACCACTTCCAATCAAAATATCACAACAGGCTGGAGTGGACAGAGTGGCGACCGTGGCTGGGGGTATGGAGAATGTCCTTTTGCAATTGCCGTTGCTCCCAATAGTGTGAACAAAGTGATATTCGGAGATTTTGGTTTCGTCCACAAAACATCGGATGCAGGAATTTCCTGGCAGCAGGCTTATGTGAACAGTTCCGGTCAGCATCCGAGCGGTGCGAATACACCTGTTAATCAAACTTACCAAAGTTGTGGCCTTGAGAACACAACTTGCTGGCAGGTGCATTGGACAAGCGCTTCCAATATGTTCGCCTGTTTTTCGGACATAAAGGGAATCAGAAGCACAGATGCCGGCAATTCCTGGTCTTTTAATTATACCGGCCACGCGGCAAATTCCATGTACCGGATCGCACAACATCCGACTAACGGAACGTTGTATGCCGCAACATCGAATATCCACGATATGTACCAAAGTACCCGTTTGCAGGATGCCATTCTGGATGCCAGTGACGCTAACGGAAAAATAATCTATTCGACAAACAGTGGTCAAACCTGGCTGGATTTGAAAGTGTTTAACCATCCTGTTTTTTGGATAGCCCTTGATCCAAATAATCCAAACAGAGCTTATGCGAGTGTTATTCATTACAGTGGTGGCTCTGGAATAGGCGGTATATACATCACAAATGATCTTCAAAATTTAGCAGCGTCCACCTGGACACTTTTACCCTCTCCACCGCGTACAGAAAAACATCCGGCAAGCATTGTGGTGTTAAACGATGGTAAAATGGTGTGTACTTATTCGGGTAGAAGAACATCTACCGCTTTTACGGCCAGCTCCGGAGTTTTTATATACGACCCTTCCCTAAATTCGTGGACAGACGTTTCCGATCCGGGCATGCATTATTGGACAAAAGACATCGTTATTGATCCGAACGATGCAGCTCAAAACACATGGTATGTAGGGGTATTCAGCGGTTGGGGCGGGCCGCCAAACGGACTGGGAGGTCTGTATAAAACAACTAATCGTGGGGTATCCTGGACTAAATTAACGAACACTTCTCTGATTGATCGAGTTACTTCCAGTACCTTTAACCCAAACGATCCAAACCAGATTTACATGACAACTGAAACGAATGGCTTGTGGATTTCAAGTAACATCAACGCTGTCAACCCTTCATTTTCACTTGTGCCGTCTTATCCTTTTCAACAGCCCGAACGTGTATTTTTTAATCCCTACAATACCAACGAAATATGGGTAACGAGTTTTGGTAATGGCATGAAAGTGGGAACAATTTCAACAAACAC
>CAZMHW010000346.1:0-4626 GCA_964566105.1 uncultured Akkermansia sp. | reverse complement strand
CCTGTTAGGTGCATTATTGGGAAGGTGGCTTGGTGTAAATAAAAAAACAAGCCATCTGATTTCCTGCGGTACCGCTATTTGCGGCGGCAGCGCCATTGCTGCTATCTCGCCTATTATTAAAGCGGAAGAAAAGGATATTTCTGTATCCCTGGGAATTGTTTTTATTTTAAACGCCATAGCCTTGTTTGTATTTCCGTTGGTAGGACTGTGGTTAGGTTTAAGCCAGAAACAGTTTGGCGTATGGAGCGCTATTGCCATTCACGACACCAGTTCGGTAGTGGGCGCGGCCAGCAAATACGGACCAGAAGCCCTGCAAGTGGCCACTGTAGTAAAACTGGGAAGAGCCTTATGGATCATTCCTGTGGCATTTATCACTGCGCTCTTTTACCGCAAAAAATCGGGTAAGATAAAAATCCCCTATTTTATTGGTTTGTTTGTACTTGCCATTTTGGTTAACACCTACCTGGTAAATAACAGTCTCATTTCCACCAGTATTGTTTCTGCAGCTAAAACAGGACTTAATATCGCCCTGTTCCTGATAGGAACCAGTCTTACATTTCAAAGTCTGAAGAATGTAGGAATCAAACCCTTGCTTCAGGGTTTTGCCCTCTGGATTTTTATCTCTCTACTGGCTTTATATGGGGTCACTCAGCTTATAAGCTGAGGAAAATGTCCGTAAAAGCTCTTACATCATTTTAGCAAAATCTTACATAAACCACTAAAATCTTACATCTGTAACAAAAGGCCTCGTATTTAAAATCACTTCGCCCGCAAGCTTGGTAATTTTATAGCACCTAATCTGGCTCAGGTGAATTTTGCATCATTTAAAATAAAACCCCTTTCACGAGGCTTACATGCAACTCTTGTGTACGTTGTATTTGGTGTTGTTTGGATAGTCCTAAGCGACCGCGCCTTAAGTTTGTTTGACCTCCCTTTAGATTCTTTGCTCTTTCAAACCTTTAAAGGTATTGCCTTTGTTATGTTTACCGGAGCAATAGTAGGGCTGATCATTCACAGAAATGAAAAAAAAGACAAGACACTTCGTGACTATCTCATTAAAAGCGAGAGCGAGGTTTTGCTTTTGATCAACAACACCGAAGAGTCTTTTGTACTCGTAGATAAAGATTTACGGATTGTGTCGTTTAACAAACAGTTTGCAGATAACTATGCGCGGCTTCAGAACGGTTCTGTAAAAAAGGGAGCCTTAATTACAGACTATGCCTGGAAAGACCGCAAAAATCTTGCTCAGGATATTTACGGAAAAGTACTTGCAGGAGAAACCATTATTGACCAGTTGACTTTGCCCGGACTGGATGAGGAACCGCTTATCTTTTCAAGTCATTATAAGCCCGCCCTCGATTTTAATGGCAATGTAATTGGTGTATTTGTAACCCTCACTGATATTACTGAAAAAATAAAATCACAGAAACAAGCCGACGCGAGTGAAAAGAGGTTTAAAGCCCTGGTTGAAAACGCCGGTGACATGATTTCGCTCACAGATGTAGAAGGGAAAATAACCTATGTGAGCCCAGCTTTTGAAAAAACAACCGGCTTCAGCTTGAAGGAACTCCAGGGTAAAAAGGGATTAAGCATTATGCATCCCGACTACATCGAGGAGTCAAAAAAGGCTCTTGTAGAACTTCTTAAAAATCCGGGAACACTGGTGCCGAGAACGAACCGCTTTCTGCACAAAGAGGGACATTACGTGTGGGTAGAAGGGGTTTCAATTAATTTGTTACACGACGAAAATGTAAAGGCCATTGTAGCCAACTACCGTAACGTGAGCGAACGAAAAAAATCGGAAGCCATTTTAAGACAAACAGAAGACCGTTACAGGGCGCTGATCGAAAACAATTACGATGGCATTGTATTGCGTGATGAGAATTTAAAAATTATATATAGTAGTAACTCAGCTGAGAGAATTCTCGGATGGACTGATGCAGACAAATTCGGAAAGGACTTTGTAGATAAAACTCATCCGGAAGATCTCGAAAAAATAAAATTGCAGCATCAGGACGTTCTGGCTAATCCCGGCGTACCTTTTTCACTTAAATTCAGGACTCTACACAAAAAGGGACATTACCTCTGGGTGGAACGGGTTATGACAAACCTGTTGCATGATGAAAACGTATGTGCCATAGTTGCCAACTTCAGGGATGTGAGTGAAGAAATGGCCATGCAACAACAATTGAGTGATAACGAAAAAAGGTTCCGTGCACTTGTTGAAAATAGCTCTGATTCGGTTGCTATTCTTGCTCCCAGCGGGAAACCGACCTATATTTCTCCGTCCGTAATAAGGGTTTTGGGCTACAGTGAAGAGGAAATTCTGAGTTTAGACTTGTTTTCAATGACGCATCCCGAGGATCAGGAATTTTTAGGCACCAGAATCAAAGAGTGCATCGACAATCCCGCTAAGCCTGTACATGGTGGTGTAATTCGTGTGATGCACAAAGACGGAAAATACAGGTGGATGGAAGCCAACCTCACCAATCTGATACACGACCCCGCGGTTGGGGGTATTGTAGACAACTTCAGAGACGTAACCGAAAATATACATGCCAACCAATTAAAAGAGTTTGAAAAAAGAGATAAGGAAGCTCTGATCAATTCTACCGAAGATGCCATCTGGAGCGTTGACAGACAGTTTAGGCTTATTGCTGGAAATAAGTCCTTTGTAAATTCCCTTGCTCAATTAACTGGCAAAATAGTTCAAGCCGGTGATGATCTGCTTATGCCGGATTTGTTTCCGCCAGACTATGTTAATTTTTGGAAAGGATTATATACAGAAGTTTTGACGGGTAACATAGTTAAGAAAGAAATATATAATCCGGAATTTGAAGCTGTGCATCAACAATGGGCGGAGATTACCTTAAATCCTATTATAGACGGAGAAAGTATTGTGGGCATCGCAGGCTATGGACGTAACATTACTGAAAACAAACTACTGCAGGAAAGACTCAAACAAAGTGAAGAACAGTTTAGAGGCGCCTTTGAGAACTCTGCCATTGGAATAGCGCTCATTAGTGCGAAAGGTAAATTAAAAGAAGTGAACGAGAGTTTGTGCGTTATTTTAGGCTATTCGAAAGAGGAGTTGCAAACACTGAGGTTTCAGGACCTGACACATCCGGAGGATCGTGAAGAGGACACTGCCTTGCTGAGAGAACTGGTGGAGGGAAACCGTAGCTCATACCATACCGAAAGAAGGTACTTTCATAAAAACGGAACTGTCGTATGGGTACTGCTGGCTGTTTCAACTGTTAAAGACAGCGATGGCAAACTGCTACATTTTATTGGACAAATTGAGGACATATCACACCGAAAACTCACCGAAGAAAAATTACGGTCAAATACACACGAACTTCTTCTGGTTAAAAAAGATCTTGAGTACAATGAAGCCCGTTTAAAACAGGCTCAGTCTGTCGCCCATATTGGAAACTGGGAAGTAAATATCCTCACCAATCAGTCGTATTGGTCAGAAGAAATTTACCGCATTTATGGACTTAATCCGGAAGACGAAAAATTATCATTTGATAAATGGATTTCTTTCGTGCATCCGGACGACCAGGAGACATTTATCCGGGAAATTGAAAAGACTTACCAGGATCTTAGCGATTCTTCTTTTTCACACCGCATTGTAAGAAGAGACAGAAGTATACGATACATCAGCTCAGAATGCAGATTCGAATTTGATCCGAACGGCAAACCGCGGGGTTTGTATGGAATTATAAGAGACGTAACCGAAACAAAACAGGCAGAACAGGCCCTCATTAAAAGCCACCAATTACTTCAAAAACTTACTGAGAAGGTACCTATTGCCGTATACAAATTTAAAATTGACCGTGAAGGTCAAATGACCTTTCCATTTATGAGTAAAGGCGTTGAAAAATTACTGCCAAACATCAATGTATCGGCACTCAAAGAAGATGCGTCCTCTGTATTTGCAAATGTTATTACCGAGGACCTCGAAGGTCTTATGACTTCAATAGCCTATTCCAAAGAACACCTAACTGATTGGGAAGAAGAATTCAGGGCTATTAATGAGAACGGAAATTTAGTGTGGATCAAAGCTTCTTCAAGACCTGAAAAAAAAGGGAATGGTAGCGTAGTATGGCACGGTTATTTGCAGGACATTACCAACGGAAGGCTCATTGAGGAAGAAACACGCATAGCCAAAGAACGTTACGACATGGTGGCCAAGGCCACCAACGATGCTCTTTACGACTGGGATTTTAAAACCGGAAACGTTATTCGCACGGGGGATGGCCTGTCGATACTTTTTGGTTACAGCAAAGAAGATGCGCAGGAACAGGACTTCTGGCTTAAGAGAGTACATCCGGAAGATCTGGAAATCTGTTATGGAACTTTAAAGAGTTTACTGGCAGATCCAACACAGTCTATTTGCAATCAGGAATACAGATTCCGTAAAGCTGACGGAAGTTATGCCTATGTGTTTGACAAGGGTTTTATTATTCGTGACGAAAAAGGAGAAGCATTGAGGATGCTGGGAGCTACTCAGGACATTACCAATCAGAAAATTTCGGAATTACAGATCAAAAAAAGCAACGAACGTTACAACCTGGTATCCAAAGCTACCCGCGACGCGATATGGGATTATGACTTTAGCAC
>CAZMHW010000345.1:0-4651 GCA_964566105.1 uncultured Akkermansia sp. | reverse complement strand
GGATATATCCATGCCTCTGCGCTCCAGTTTGTGCCAAAACTTAGGGAAGAAACTTGTATGTAATCGTTGGAGCCATCAAAATTTAAACATTCCCCTGCTTGGGCATTGATCTTGGTGTTAAGAGCACAAAGTGCAATTGCGCTTAAAAATAATGAACGTGTTTTTCTAAGTATTTTTTTCAAAACTATCTAATCTAAAATGTGGTTTAGGTATTGTAATGCTATATAAACCAATAGCATAGCAAATATAAACCTTTTTATGAAAGTGCAGGTTAAATAAGTTTAACAATTAGAAAGATAGCTTTGTTATTTTAACACTTGTAGGAATCCCCAAAAGAAGACACATCCCATTTCCAGCCAGTCTCTGTGAGCTGGGTAGAGCATTCAGATCGTCTTATTTTACTAAAATTTACCGGATACATAATTCCATTTATATAGATAGCTAAATACTGAAAACGTGGCAAATTAAGTAAACAGTGCTTCTTTTGTCAATAAATCAATTGAGTTATGAGCGGAATCAGCGTCTTCTCCAATGACCACTATTTTTTCTTTCTCCCATAAATCATAAATAATAAAACGGGTAATAAAAAAATGTCCGCCAGCACGGCAATAACCACCGTTATGCAAATCAAAAATCCAAAATAAAAGGTACTTTGAAAGTTACTGGTCATCAAACTCATAAAGCCTCCCAGCAAAATAAAGGTGGTTAAAATAATCGGCTTTCCTGTTTCAAAATAGGTACGTTTAAAGGCATACATCAGACTTTTACCATAAGCCAGTTCAATTTTCAAGCGGGAAATAAAATGAATGGTATCGTCGGTCGCGATCCCAAAAGCAATGCTAAAAACCAGGGAAGTAGCGGCTTTTAGCTCGATACCGGCATAGCCCATGATACCGCCAATAATAACCAGGGGAATGACATTGGGTAAAATAAAAACAAGCACCATTCTCCAGCTCCGGTGTAAAAACCAGGTGAGTAAACCTATTACCACAATAGAGAAAATAAATCCCTGGGTCATATTACTCACCATGTATTCATTGTTTCGGTCAATCAAATGCGCAGCTCCTGTGATTTGAAATTCAAGGAGTTTCGTGTTGACATTTTTTTCTATAAAATCCAACAAGTGTTGATTGTGTTCTGAAATTTTTAAACTTCCAAGATCCGCTATTTTAGCACTGATACGGGTACTTAAACCGTCTGGTGTTACAATGCGTTTAATGTCTTTGTTGCGTTTGTTTTTCCTGAGAAAAGCGGCAATGGGTTCGTAGTCTTCCTGCGGGGGAAAGGCATTCAGAGAGTCTACATTCGAATTGAGATAAATAGTTTTAACCAAGGTAGAAGGGGAGAGCAGGAATCCTGCCCGGTATTCTTTTTTAATGAACTCGTCTACTTTATGTAGTTCGTTTATTAACTCATAGTCCCAGATATTGCGCGAGGTGTCTTTTACAGATACCTGCAACTCGAATGGCCTCACCCCGCTGTAATTTTTATCAAAAAAATTAAAGTCCTGTTTGAGTTTTACTTTTTCACTGAGGTCCTCCAGCAATATATTGTTGATCTTTATTTTGCTGATGCCAAACACAGACGCAATTAATACGATACCTGTCACAACCAGAATTGTTTTCTGATTTCTGAAGATCCAGAACAGTCCGGTCCGCAAATAATTGGTGGTACGGTTATTACTTCCGTGCACGGTGACTAGTTTTTTGGGTGTGAAAAAATACAAAAGAGCGGGAAGCAGTGTATACGTGAGTATAAATGCGATACTCACACCAATGGACGTATAAATCCCAAACTCCTTAATGGGTTTGATGCTTGAAAACAAAAGTGACAAAAAGCCCACTATGGTTGTTAGTAACGTCAGGAAAGTAGGAAAACCGACTTCCTTTAAAATAAGGGGATAAATCTTTTCGCGTTCTGTTCCTTTGGCCAGTTCTTCAAAATACTTTGAGAAAAAATGTACCACGTCACTCATGCCCGCAATAAAGATCATGGTGGGCAGCATGGTGGTCATCAGGTCAATGGGTTTGCCCAATACATCCATAATTCCCAGGGTCCACAAAATGGAAATAAGAACAATACTTACAGGAACCACAATGCCATAAACGCTCCTGAAGCTGAACCACAAAAAAATAACTACGGTTAAAAAGGCGAGTCCTAAAAAGATTACAAATTCTTTTTGAAGATTGACCAAATACACGTTCTGGGCAAAAATCCGTCCCACTAAATGTACCTCGTCAAAGCGGAACTGTCCTATTACTTTTTCCAGAGATAAGGCCAGACTGTCACTTTGTTTTTTGGTGAGCACATCGTTGGTTTTAATAAAAATACTCAACGATTTAGCGTTTTCGGGGAAATAAGAACCAACTAAAAACGGAGATTGGTAAATTGCCAAACTATCTTCTTTATACAGACTTGTATCCTCAAAATGCAGTACCCGTGTCTGCATGGGCACCAGACCTCCTAAAACCGTTGTTTTTAAATTCGTGGGTGAGCTAACCTGTTTTATGTAGTTTAATTCCGATAGGGTTTGCGTTAAACTATCCACCCGCAATAGAAAATCGTTTCTAAAGATGCCCTTTTTGTTCTCAAGGGCCAGCAAAACGAATTCGTTATCGTATTCAAACGTTTCCCGGTAACGGTTGTAAAGTTCCAGTTCGTTGTCTTCGTTCGGGAAAAAAGCTTCAAAATCGTAATTAAAACGCAAATTGACCAGTCTCAGGGCGCAGAACACAGAAAAGGCCAGTACAAAAACAAGGATCAGTAAATTATATGTTTTTTGATTTTTAATAGCTTACAAAGCTAATACAAAACAAGCTTAAAAATGTTTAATTATTGGGCTCCGGGACTTTTAATTTGCCGAAAGATAGTATCTTTGAACTCGTTTTAATAAGCACCTGTTCTTAGACCAATTCGAAATAATTAATAAATAATAATCAATAGTATATGCCAAAAGGAATTTTTAAAGTACCCGTTGCGGCCAATGAGCCAATTAAAAGTTATGCTCCCGGAAGTCCTGAACGTAAGGAACTTCAGGCCATGCTCAAAGAATTAAGAAGTAAAAAAATAAATATTCCCATGTACATTGGTGGCAATGAAGTGGAAAGTAATGTGATAGTGCGCATTCACCCGCCACACGATCACCAGCATGTGTTGGGACATTTTCATAAAAGTGATAAAAACCACGTAACGGACGCTATTAACGCGGCTTTGGCGGCCAAAGAAAAATGGGCGGCTCTAAGCTGGGAACACCGTGCAAGTATCTTTTTAAGAGCTGCTGAATTAATTGCCGGTCCCTACCGCGCCAAATTAAACGCTGCTACCATGCTGGGACAAAGCAAAAATGCTTTTCAGGCGGAAATTGACAGTGCCTGTGAGATCATTGACTTCTTGCGTTTCAATGTACAATACATGACTGAAATTTATTCGGAACAGCCTATTTCCTCTCCGGGTGTTTGGAATAGATTGGAGTGGAGGCCTCTGGAAGGTTTTATTTACGCGCTCACCCCGTTTAACTTCACAGCCATTGCAGGAAACTTGCCTACCAGCTGTGCCATGATGGGCAACGTGGTGGTATGGAAACCAAGTAATACACAGGTTTACAGTGCCAATGTACTGATGGAGATCTTTAAAAAGGCTGGGGTACCGGATGGGGTTATCAACCTGATTTATCCAAGCGGTCCGGATGCAGCTGAAGTAGTGTTTAATCACAAAGATTTTGCGGGAATTCATTTTACCGGAAGTACGGAAGTATTTCAGAATATCTGGCAAACAATTGGAAACAATATTCATAAATACCGTTCTTACCCACGTATTGTAGGGGAAACCGGTGGTAAGGATTTTATCATGGCTCATAAATCGGCTGAACCAAAATCCTTATCGGTAGCTATTTCACGTGGCGCTTTTGAGTACCAGGGGCAAAAATGTTCCGCGGCTTCACGTGCTTACATACCCTCTAATTTGTGGCCGGAAGTAAAAGACCTGATCCTTTCAGATCTTAAAACCATGAAAATGGGACCAACAGAAGATTTTACCAATTTTATCAATGCTGTGATTGATGAAAAGAGTTTCGATAAACTCGCCAAATACATCGATGCCGCTAAAAAAGATGCCAGTGTGGAAGTAGTGGCCGGTGGAAATTACGATAAGAGTAAAGGGTATTTTATTGAACCGACCATTATTGTTACCAAAGATCCAAACTACGTGACCATGTGCGAAGAGTTATTTGGTCCGGTATTAACAGTGTTTGTGTACGATGAAAATAAATTTGAGGAAACTCTTGAAATAGTTGACAAAACCTCTATTTACGCTTTAACAGGAGCAATTCTCGCGCAAGACCGTTACGCTATTGAATTAGCCTCGAAAAAACTCAGCAACGCCGCGGGTAATTTTTATATCAACGATAAATGCACAGGGGCTGTAGTTGGTCAACAACCGTTCGGAGGAGCCAGAGGAAGCGGAACCAACGACAAAGCCGGAGCAAAAATCAACTTGTTACGTTGGGTATCACCACGTACCATTAAAGAAACCTTTGTACCGCCGGTAGATTATAAATACCCGTTTTTACAGGCAGATTAATAAGTAAATCAAACCATAGAATACCCCGGGATGTTACGTTTTTTAGTATGTACACACGGGGTTTTTAATTTGC
>CAZMHW010000344.1:0-4661 GCA_964566105.1 uncultured Akkermansia sp. | reverse complement strand
GCAGAAAGGGGGTGAATGCCGGCCGTGTTACGTTTTAACCAGGCTTTCATTTCTTCCCACTCTTCTTTTTCTACTTTATCCAGGAGCATCCTAACGGTTCCAATGTTGAAAGATTTGGCCGCAATAACTTTGTTGTCGAAATAAAGTGTCAGCTCTGTACTTCCGCCTCCCACGTCAATGTAAAGATACGCGTGTTTAGGATTTAATAATTCTTCAATGTGGTTGGAAAAAACGAGTGCAGCTTCATTTTTACCGTCAATGATCTCTACCGTCATTCCTGTTTCCACTTTCACCCGTTCAATAATTTGTAGACCGTTTGAAGCATCACGCATGGCACTGGTAGCAACAGCTCTGTAACTTTCCACACCGTAGGCTTTTATAAGCTCCGAATAACCTCTGAGCGCAGTAATAAGACGATTCGCTTTTACTTCCGAAATTTTCCCCTGTAAAAAAACATCCTCCCCCAAACGAATGGGCATACGAATCAATTCTTCTTTGCTGAAGTGTGGTTTTCCGTCGACTGTATAAACCCTGCAAAATAACAAACGCATCGCGTTACTTCCAATATCAATAGCGGCAAAAACCATTAGCTGTGTATTAATTGTTTAGTTTTAGTGGTATGATGAACAGATTGTTCTTTCTCATGCTTAAAGTATTTGTAGATCTCGTCCTGTACCCGAACCTTCTTTTCCCCGGGTTTAGCTTTCTTGTACACGTTGTCCTGTCTTCTGTCAAGTATCCGTACTTTGGTGTTTCCTGAAAGCTGAATGTTGATAATGTCTTTGATCTGTCTTCTAATCTCGGCACTGTAGATAGGAACGGCTACTTCGCTGCGGTTGTCCAGATTACGACTCATCCAGTCGGCCGAAGAAATGTAAATTTTTTCTTCTCCTTTATTGTGAAAAATAAATACACGGGAGTGTTCCAGGTATTTATCCACGATACTGTATGCGCTGATGTTGTCACTCCAGCCTTCCATTTCGGTAACCAGCGAACAGGCACCGCGAATGATCAGTGTTATTTTTACACCAGCCTGACTGGCCTCATAGAGTTTGGCGATCATTTCCTTATCCACAAGACTGTTCATTTTTAGCAAGATCTCGGCATGTTTTTTACTTTTAGCGGCTCTGATCTCGTTATTGATAAGCTGGATAAAATCCTTGCGCATAAAGAACGGTGCTACCAGCAGGTGTTTAAAGGATTGTACCTTAAAGTTATTTTCGTAGAAATCAAACATTTTGTTGAGGTCTGCCGCTATTTCTTTATTGGCGGTCAGCAACGAAAAGTCAGTATAGATGCGCGAAGTTTTTTCATTAAAATTTCCGGTTCCGATGTGTGAGTAGAACACTTCTTTACCGTTTTCGCGGGCCCCCACAATAAAGAGTTTGGAGTGTACTTTTAAGCCGGGCACTCCGTATATCACACGGGCGCCTTCTTCCTGCAATTTATTGGCCCAGTAAATGTTGTTCTCTTCATCAAAGCGCGCCTGCAATTCTACCAGCACGGTTACTTTTTTACCGTTCTTCACCGCATTGATAAGCGCGTTACCAATCTTTGAGGAATCCGAAACCCGGTAGAGAGTGATTTTAATGCTTTCCACGCTCGGATCGATGGAGGCTTCTCTTAACAGGCTGATGATGTGCACGTAATTGTGATACGGGTAGTGCAGTAAAATATCTTTTTGTTTAATGGCTTTGAGTGCCGTAAAGGGATTACTCTCCAGGTCTTTATGCAACAGGGCCGGTGGATGATTGTAAATAAGTTCTTTGTCTCCCAGATCTGGAAAATTGATGAAATTTTTAAAGTTATGGTAACGGCCTCCCGGTATAGCGTTGTCTTTTTTCGCCATGCCGAGTTTTTTCATAATGTACTTCAACATGTCGTCGGGCATAGCGGCGTCGTAAACAAAACGCACGGGCTGACCTTGCTTACGGGCTTTTACACTTTTCGAAATTTTTTCGATCATGCTTTTGCTTACATCGTTGTCCATTTCCAGTTCAGCGTCACGTGTTAATTTAATATTGTAAGCGGCAGCTGTTCGGTAGCCAAATACTTCGAAGATCTGATCGGTATTGTATCGGATCACGTCGTCTACCAGCATAATGTATTGTTTTTTTCCGTGACGGGGAAGGACAACAAAACGCGATACATTTTGTGAAGGGATTTCGATGATCGCGAATTTTTGTTTTTTGTTCGGTACAATCGATTCCAGTTTAAGGTACATGTAGCTGGCCTTATCTTTCATGTAAGGAAAAGGTTTGCTTTCATCGATCATAACCGGAAAGAGGTTAGAGGCTAATTCAGTGTTAAAATACTCGGAAACAAATATTTTTTGCGTGTTCGTTAATTGCTTTTCGTTAATGATGAACACGTTTTTCTCTGCCAGTTCTAGTAAAATTTCCTGGTAAATACGCTCAAAATTATTCTGTTGTTCAATAACCTTTCGTTGCAAACGCGTTAACAGTTCTTTTGGATCTTCCCCGTACACGGACAGCGCCTTTTTTCCCAGTTTGGCAAGACGTTTAACCGTTGCCACGCGCACCCTGTAAAACTCATCGCGGTTGTTGCTGAAAATACCGAGAAACTTCAGCCGTTCAATAAGCGGCGTGGTTTTATCAGCCGCTTCCTGCAACACGCGTTCGTTAAAGGATAGCCAGCTAATCTCTCTGTTTATATAAGGAAATTGTTTACTTTTCATGTTGAGGTAATAGTTTATTCCTTGGTTTTAAATTCTTTGGGAAATTGGTAATAATTTAATCTGCCTTTTTTAGAGTCCAGGTCTTTCCACTTTTTAATGTCAAAGGAGTAAGACACCATTCCGCAGGTAGGGATGTTATCAAAAAAAAGATCGTCGGACAATTCGTTGCAGATGTTGGTGATGCCCGGATTATGCGCAAACACCATGATTGAGTTGTTAGAAGCGTCCTGGGAACGCAGTACTGAGAAAAGTTCGGTGAGTCCTGCTTCGTATAAATGGGATTCGAGCTTTAGCGCGGCCACGTCCATTTTTAGGGTACGTGAAAAAATAAGAGCTGTGCTTAAAGCTCTGGTGGCAGTACTGGAAAGAATAAGGTCCGGGCGTTTTTTGTTTTTAGAATACCATTCAATAAGAAAATACGCGTCGCTGTAACCTCTTTCGTTTAAATGCCTGTCAACATCCTTTAAAAACTCTGTTCCCCAGTCGCTTTTAGCGTGCCTTACAAAAATTATCTCTTTCATTTAAGTTGAATTTAAATACTCATAACCGGTTAAAAAAACAATTCAAATTAAAGTACTTTAAGTCATAAATTTACGCAAAACATAATTTGTTATGAGTAATAATTCAACAATTCAGTGCCCAAATTGTAAACACGAATTTCCCATTGAAAATGCGCTCTCGCAGAAGATTGAGGACGATATCCGGGGGAAGTATCTGAAGCGTTACAACGAAGATAAGTTGAAGCTGGAATCTGAAAAAGCGCAGTTGGCAAAAGAATCGGAACAATTAAAACTCATGGCAGAGAATCAGGACCGCCTTCTGGAAGATAAATTACGACTCGCTAAAAGTCAATTACAGGAGGAGGCAATAAAAAAAGCGGCTTCCGAAATGCAGGTGCAAATGGAAATGCTTAACAAAGAATTAACCGAAAAATCACAAAAGTTGAAAGAAAGTCAGGTCAAAGAACTGGAGTTGATGCAGAAGGAAAAACAAATTAAGGAGCGGGAAGAGAGTTTGAAACTGGACATGGAAAAACAAATGCTGGAACGTCAGAAAGAAATCGAAGACCGGGTAAAAAAAATGGAGTCGGAGCGAACCGATCTTAAAATAAAGGAGTTAGAGAAAAAACTGGCCGATCAGGTGGAGCTAGCGGAAACGATGCGCCGTAAGGCAGAGCAGGGGAGTATGCAACTCCAGGGTGAGGTAATGGAACTGGCCCTGGAAGAATTACTGAGAAGCGCTTTTCCGTTCGATACCATTGAAGAGGTAGCTAAGGGGACCAAAGGAGCTGATTGCGTACAACTGGTGCGTAATAACCTGGCTCAACCCTGCGGCAAAATTATTTATGAAAGTAAACGCACCAAAGCCTTCACTAACGAATGGATTGAAAAATTAAAAATGGACATGCGTGCCCAGCAGGCGGATATAGCGGTAATTGTAACGGAAGTGCTGCCAAAAGACATGGATTCCTTTGGTTTTAAGGATGGCGTCTGGATCTGCCGGTTTTCGGAAGTCAAGGCCCTTTCTTTTTTGTTGCGCGACAGTCTGGTAAAAATCTCTACAGCCCTCACAAGCCAGGAAAACAAGGGCGATAAAATGCACCTCTTATATAACTATTTAACCGGCACTGAATTTCGCCAAAACATCGAAGCGGTAATGGAGGGTTTTGTATCCTTAAAAGACGGCATTACCCGTGAAAAAATTCAGATGGAAAAAATCTGGAAAGAACGTGAAAAACAACTGGATAAAGTGCTTTTAAACACCACCCAGTTTTATGGTTCTATTAAAGGTATTGCCGGAAATGCGATTGGGGATATTAAGCTGCTGGACTAGAAGGGCTTTTTGTCTTTTTTATGACTTTTTTCACACAATAAATTAAAACTATTTCCGTACATTTAATTCCTCTATAGACCTCAAACGAGCTTAAACGAATTACGTTATATCTTCTTTTTTTTGCTTCTAT
>CAZMHW010000343.1:0-4675 GCA_964566105.1 uncultured Akkermansia sp. | reverse complement strand
TTTTGGGGCGTAATTATTTTTTAATTGTACTGGTTCTTTTTGATCTATTGAATTATTGATGCGAATCTGAACAGGAACAACTGTTTTTTCAATCTCTTCCAGAGAGAGTCCACCCAATCGGAATACACAAACTAAATCGTCCTCTATACCCACTATGGTAGACTCAATACCAACGGTACAGGGCCCTCCATCCAGAATATAATCTACTTTAGTCCCCAGTTGTTTATTCACGTGCTCTGGTTCGGTAGGGCTTACGTAGCCAAAGGGGTTAGCACTGGGAGCCGCCAGAGGAAGCTTTGTTTTACCCAGCAACTCGAGACTCAAGAGATGATTAGGTACCCTTACTGCAACTTGTGTAAGGCCAGAAGTGACAAGATCCGGCACCAGGTTTTTTTTAGGAAGCAGCAGTGTCAGAGGCCCGGGCCAAAAACGTTCAGCGAGGAGTAAAAGCCTTTTATCAGCGAAATACGCATAGTTTTTCGCTTCCTCGAGCGAAGGAACATGGATGATAAGAGGATCAAAAAAGGGGCGTTGTTTGGCTTCAAAAATGGAAAGAACGGCCTTCTCGTTCAGCGCATTTGCCGCTAAACCATACACCGTTTCAGTTGGAATGGCCACAAGTTTTCCCATGGAGATAAGTTCCGCTGCCAAATCTGTATTTTTTCCTATTTCTGCCACGCTGCAAAGATAACAATCTCAATAAAACCTTTATATTTGTTATCACTTCGCTTAATGAGTCAGCTTATAACCATAAAGGATAAACAGTTTAAGCCATACATTCAGCAGGAAGAAATTGCGAAAACTGTAAAACGTCTTGGGGCACTCATAAATACTGAACTAAGAAACGAATTCCCTGTTTTTTTGGTCGTTTTAAATGGTTCGTTTATGTTTGCGGCGGATCTTTTGAGAGAAGTTACAATTGCTTGTGAGATTTCTTTTATTAAAGTGGCGAGTTATCACGGAACATCCAGTAGCGGCAGCGTTACAGAACTAGTTGGTTTAACGCATGATTTACAGGAGCGAACCGTTGTAGTAATTGAAGACATTGTAGACAGCGGAATGACAATTGAAAATTTAATATTAAGATTAAAAGAAAAGGGAGTGAAGAAAACAAAAATCACGACCTTGTTATTTAAACCAGAGGCTTACAAGAAACCATACGCCATTGATTATGTCGGATTTAATATCCCTAATGATTTTGTGGTAGGTTACGGTTTGGATTATGACGGACTGGGAAGAAACTTAAAGGAAATACACGTATTAGCTTAAAAAATATAATGGAAAAAATGTTAAACCTCGTTTTATTTGGCCCTCCCGGAGCGGGAAAGGGAACACAATCAGAAAATCTGATTAATAAGTATGGATTGGTACATTTAAGTACCGGGGATATTTTGCGTTCTGAAATTGCCCGCGGAACAGCTCTTGGAAAAAAAGCCAAAGAAATAATGGATAGGGGAGAATTGGTGGGGGATGATATCGTTATTGGTATGATTGAGTCGAAATTGGATGAGAATCCGCATGCCAAGGGATTTATTTTTGACGGCTTCCCACGAACTACCGGACAGGCGATTGCTCTTGATGATCTTCTTCAGAAAAAAGGAACAGGTATCAGTGGCATGCTTGCACTGGAAGTGGATGATGAGGAATTAACGAAACGTTTGTTGCTGCGCGGAAAGGACAGCGGCAGAGCCGATGACCGGGATGAAACTGTAATCCGCAGAAGGATTCAGGAATACAACACCAAAACGCTACCACTTAAAAATTACTATAATGAGCAAGGTAAATTTCATTCCATAGAAGGAATAGGAAGTATCGATGATATTTTCAAAGCCCTGGTAGACCGAATTGTGTTTTTGAACGCGGAAATGGACTTAACTTCATTAGAATCCGATCTGGAACATTTAGATCTTACTATTCAGGATTTTGAACTTGCTGAAGATATAGCGCCAGAACTTTTGTTGGAAATTGACGCAATAAAACGTGCAGAGGCAGAAGAAGAGCAGGAGAAGCAGGTGACTTCGAGAACCGCTTCGGCAAGCTCAGTGCATCGCTCAGCTACCGGCGCTTCGAAAAGTCAGGCCAAAGCTGGGACTGCTAAAAAAACTGTAAAGAAGTCCCCGGCAAAAAAGAAAGTTGAAAAAAAGGCGACTAAAAAGCCCGTTGCTAAAGCAGTAAAGAAAGCGGTTAAAAAGGTTACTTCTAAGGCTTCGGCCGCCAGGAAAGCGCAATCTAAGAAGTCAACTTCAAAAAAAGTAGCTCCAAAAAAACCGGCGGTTAAAAAAGGTCTTTCCAAAAAAGCAGCACCTAAGAAGGCGGGGAAAAAAGGGGCTTCGAGAGCCACTTCGACAAGTTCAGTGCGTCGCTCAGCCACCAGGGCTTCGAAAGTTTCTACTGCGAAAAAGGTGATTAAAAAAGCGGTTAAGAAAAAGCCAGTAAAGAAAACTACCAAAAAACGCAAATAAGAATATGTATTTTAAGGCCTGATTCCGACCTTTGCCGGGATTAGGCTTTTTTATTTATTGAACTAAAGAAAAGATGGATAACAGTTTTGTTGATTATGTAAAGATTTGTTGTAGAACCGGAAAGGGTGGGGCAGGCTCTGTTCATTTTCACCGGGATAAATTCACGGCCATGGGTGGTCCTGATGGTGGGAATGGCGGTCGTGGAGGACACATTATCCTGAAGGGGAACAAACAATTGTGGACGCTTATTCACCTCAAATATAGAAAACACATTATTGCAGAACCAGGCGCTGGAGGGTCGAGCAGCAACAGCTCTGGTAAACAAGGAAAAGACGAATACCTCGAAGTGCCACTAGGAACTGTAGCCAGAGACGAAGAAACCGGCGAGATTCAGTTTGAAATAACAGAAGATGGTCAGGAGGAAATTTTGCTACATGGGGGACGTGGAGGACTTGGGAACGCTAATTTCAAGAATAGTACTTTGCAAAGTCCACAATTTGCGCAACCAGGCGAACCTGGTAAAACGGAGTGGAAAATTTTAGAATTAAAAGTATTGGCAGATGTGGGGTTGGTTGGATTTCCAAACGCAGGAAAGTCTACACTTTTATCAGTGGTTAGTGCGGCAAAGCCTGAGATCGCCAATTATCCTTTTACTACGCTTGTACCTAATCTGGGTATCGTAAAATACCGTGATTACAAAAGCTTTGTGATGGCAGATATTCCCGGAATTATTGAAGGGGCGCATGAAGGGAAGGGCCTGGGCTTACGTTTTTTAAGGCATATTGAGCGAAATTCGAGTTTATTGTTTCTGGTAAGCTGCGATAGCAAGGATATTGTAGAAGAATATAAAATTCTTCTGAATGAGTTAAAGAAATTTAACCCCGAATTACTGGATAAAAAGCGGATTCTCGGAATTAGCAAATGTGATATGTTGGACGATGAACTGGAGCAGGAAATGCGCAAGGATCTGGAAAAACGTCTGAAAGGCAAGAACAAAGTCCCCTTTATTTTCTTTTCTTCGGCCAGTCAAAAGAACATCACGGAGCTCAAGGACATGCTTTGGAGGCAGTTAAATGAGTATGATTTCGGATAAAAAGGTCTAAAAGATCATTTTGGCAGCCCAAATGGCAATATTTTCAACAATTTCCTTTGCATAAGTCTGATAAAACCCTATCTTTGCCGTCCTAAAAACAGCAAGA
Source organism: uncultured Akkermansia sp. (assembly GCA_964566105.1). Lineage (GTDB taxonomy): Bacteria > Bacteroidota > Bacteroidia > B-17B0 > Aurantibacillaceae > Aurantibacillus. The sequence continues at coordinate 1,014 of CAZMHW010000343.1, read as the reverse complement.
CATGCCAAAAATGAAAACTAATTCCAGCGCTAAAAAGCGTTTTCAGCTGACTGGAACCGGTAAGATTAAAAGAAAGCATGCTTACAAACGTCACATCTTAACTAAAAAAGAAAAAGACCGTAAACGCGGTTTAGTTAAATCAGGACTAGTAAGCGCAGCGGATACCCCGAACGTGAAATTCATGTTAGGAATCTAAGCGAAAGATCCTTTAAAATTACCAAATCGGTTAATTAAACAAATGTTTAACCCGGATTTTAGTAAAGTAAGTCTCTTCACCGAGCACTAAAATTCAAAGACAAATTAAAAAAAGAAATGCCAAGAAGTGTCAATCACGTAGCCAGCAGGGCTCGCAGAAAAAAAATCCTTAATTTAACCAAAGGTTATTGGGGTGCAAGAGGTAATGTTTGGACAATAGCCAAAAATACCCTTGAAAAAGGTTTAACTTACGCTTACCGCGATCGTAAAAACAAAAAACGTACTATGCGTGGTTTGTGGATACAACGTATCAACGCAGGTGTTAGAGAGCACGGTATGAGTTATTCAGAATTTATCGGTAAATTAAATGCAAAAGGTTTAAAATTAAACCGTAAAGTGTTAGCTGATTTAGCAATGAATCATCCTGAGGCTTTTGCAGCGGTAATAAACCAGGTAAAATAGATAAAAATCAACTAAATATGTTAAACGCCTCTGTAACAGGAGGCGTTTTTTATTTATTTCACATTTATACCCGGATTATTTACGTATTTTAACGTTAGTAATCCAAGTTAATAGGTTTATTTGTGTTACAAAATAAAAAAGTACCAAAATGAAAGCAATAGCAAAAAGATCAGAAATTAAAGGAAGCACTTACCTTGTAAAATTGAGGATAGACGCTCGTACCGTAATTACTGTAAGAACAAAAGAAAGTTTAAAAAATTGGAAAGCCAAATATCCTGATGCAGTTGAAATAGGTTAAACTATTTTTTGAGTAACGTTCTTACATCCATTTTTTTCTTTTAAAGTAAAATACCAGTC
>CAZMHW010000342.1:0-4693 GCA_964566105.1 uncultured Akkermansia sp. | reverse complement strand
TATTGAAACACCCTTGTACTTGTTTTTCGTTTATAGGACCATGTCAATTTAAAACCAAAAGGACAGTTACCCGAACCTGCCAGGTCATTCCCTTCTTCATCCACTCCAAATCTGCAGTTGAGTTTAAAATCATTATTGTCTACTTTAATTATAACTTCTCCTTCTGTAGGTGCATTTGGCCCACAGGTACTGTTCCAGATAACGGGGGTAGACACCTGGCTCGTAAAAAAATCTCCGTCACGGGTTTGTCCCCAGTTTTCAACCGAACTCTCCCCGTTTTGTGTCTCCAACCCTTCCACTTTACAGGTCATTACTGAATTATGATACGTGAATGTCATTTGACGGTTTAAATTATAAACGGCCACCTTAGATCCATTAAATGTCACTTTGATATTATTTCCTGTTAAGGTTTGTACCACACTTGATTCAAAAGAATAATAAAGATCGTACCAGGTTTTTCCGCTTACATTGGTCAGGTACTCCGTTCCGTCTAACCGAACACTTTTCTGGCTGGAAACCTGAAAAACAGTATAAGCCAGAAAATCAACCTTCACCACTGTACCCTGGTGTTTCCATTTATGAGTTGGGTAGTCGGTAAATGTAATTGTAACGGTACCTGTTTTTTTAAAGCCATTGCATTCCTTGCCGTTATAATTTAATCGAACAATTCCTTTGTAAACATCCAAAGTGTCAACATCTACACCACACAACTCTTTTCCCGTAACTCCGCTAACCTCAGAATTACGGCCTCTAATAAGCGGTTGATTCATTATGACCGTATTAATATCACTGATTACCTCATCATTATGACCTTGCAACATCCTGGCGTCCACTGAAGACTGTCCATCCTCTGCCTTAAAAGCTTTCTTTTTTTTGCAGGACCCGGCAATTAGCAAAAGTGGTATCAAAAGCACATATAATCTTACAAAACTCCTGTTAAATGCCATAGTTTACTCCGAATCGTTTTACAGAATTATAAAGATATAAAAAATATAATAATTAATTGTCAGGGATTCCTTTTTTTAGAAATCATAAAAAAACCCGGCACTAGGATCAGTGCCGGGTTTCTGAAAATTAAACCGATTAATAATAACCAAATACTTTACTATTGCCCGAACCGTTAAAAGTCCACTCTAATTTCCATCCATAAGGACAGCTATTAGCAGAAACAGTAACTGGATTACCGTTCACATCCACACCATACGTAAATTTCAGGTCAAATAATTTTGATGGTACTTTCACATTTACCGCACCGCTTAACACTGCACCACCGCAGGTAGCGTTCCAAACGATTGGGGTTGTTACCTGACTTGTAAAAGCTTCACCGTTACGGGTTGTTCCAAAATTCTCAAGGTTAGTAAGCGACAGACTGGTTCCAATTCCCTCTGCTTTTACAGTAAGTACACTTCCCGGATAGGTATAACTGGCACGTCTGTTAATGTTATAAACTGCCGTTTTATTATCTTCAAAAGTCACCTGCAAGTTAGTGCCGGTAATTGTAGTTACAATTGTTTTGTTTGCTACAGTTAACAGATCTACCCAGGTACCTCCTGAAACGTTTGTCAGGTATTGTGTACCGTTAAGCATAATTGATTTTTGATCTGAAGCCCGCACTATTTTATAGTTCAGATAATCGATTTTAATGGTTGCGTTTGCGTTTTTCCATTTGGTTCCGTGAACCCAGCTTAAACGCACGGTACCTGTACGGGTGCGGTTATTGCAGGTTACACCATTGTAATTTAAAAGAATGGTATCTTTTGTAATTTTTACCGAATCTACGGCAAAACCGCAGATGCCACTCGTACCTGATTCAGAAGAGCCTCTTCCGGCAGCACGGGGAGTGTTGCTAATAATGTCATTAATTTCATTAACAGCCTGATCATTTTCACTCTGAACATCTCTGTTATCTGTTCCACTCTGTCCATCCGGTGTTTCCACTGTAGTAACAGGATCATCTGCTTTTTTATCGTCTTTCTTTTTGCAAGCCGTAAACAAAAAGAGGGAAGAAACGCCAATAATGGCAACACTTAATGCGATTTTTTTCATATTTGTTTAATTATGCTCTGTTATACGGTCAAATCCGAATAAAGTTGTAAAAAACAAAAGAGGGCTATATTTTTTAGATTAAACCACTAATTATCAAATAATTAGTAAACATCCGAGGGTTTAAAATACACCCACTCCAAAAGCTCTAATCCAATTGGCCTTATAACAACTGAATCTTTGGGATTTACACCCAATTTCATTCTATACAAGCCTTCAATGGGATATACATGTGCCATTTGTTTGGTACCGCTGGTTTTAGGTTTCAGAACAAACAAGGTGTCCTCTTCTTTCTGAAATCCTTCCAGAGTTACCGAATAGACTACCACATCGTCATATAAAAGATATTTATCTGAGATCTCCGCCTCTGTAAACGTTTTGATAAAACTCCTTTTTTCATTCACCGGATAGAGTAGCACTTTTTTATTCAGATATTTTGTAGGTAAATGCTCCTGGTAATTTTCACCTCTTACTTTAACAGGAATATTTAGCAATGGTACCCGGAAATCTTCATCCCCATTTTTGGTAATGTAAAAAGGGAGAGCTGGTACTACTTTAAAATATTTCATCTTAAAGATTTTGAATCGGCTCACCCGTAAAATAACAACCCAAAACAAAAAGCCATCCGATAAAAGGCCATACAAAAATGTAAGGAACGAAAAGGTGATCCCGGCTAACATCGTGTTATTTATAAAGGTGATAACAACCGTTAAAGCATACCAATAAAAGAGACGGTAAACCAACCTGGGGGAAAAGTTTATTTTATGGTAATCAAAGTAAGACGAGAAATTGTTTGCGTTATTAAGCATTTGGATCCAAAAATTGATCCCGATTAAATAAATAAGTACCGACAAGTAAGGTGTAAAAGGTCCTAAAAAAGTCTCTGTCAGAAAAAAATCGAAGAGGCCGTGCGACGCAACCGCTATGATCAAGCCTGTAAGAGTGTTCAGAAACTGAAGTCCTTTATTAAAAAGTTTTAAACGGTAATAGCCGTAAACAATGATTGACGTGTTGATAATGTGTTCCAGAGCCGAATAAAATGTGCGCGAGGTAATTATTTTGATCCCATGATTGTAGAAATAATTATAATTTTCAACCAATGAAAAACCCAGCGCGGTGGCGCCTGCATATATGAGTACATCAATGGGTTCGTTGATCTGCTTTTTAAGGATCTTAAAAGCTACTATGACACCAATGAGTTTACAGAGTTCTTCGTTCAGTCCTATGCCAAATACCGCATACATGGCATCGTTTATAAACTCTCCGTTTTCCTTAAAGCCCATCTGATCGAACAAACCATAAAGGGTCAAACTTAAATAGGGAGTAAAACCTCCCACCAGCAGGGCTATCAGCAGCGGTTGAATCTTCTCCTTTTCAAAAACATCAATTTGCCTGAAATAATCGAGCCACATAGCTACACTCACAAGCGCTGCCATGGCAAGAAAAAAAATATAGAGAGCCCCGTGTTCCATATTGGAAATAAAAAAACCCACATCATAAAAATGAAGTGGGTTCTTAAAATGTATTAAAGAAAATTACTCAGCTACTACTTCAAAAGAAATGTTAGCTGCCACTTCTTTGTACAAACGTACTTTTGCAGTGTAAGTTCCCAATTGTTTGATGGTATCTTCCGTAATTTCGATGTTTTTACGTTCAACAGGGTAACCTGCTTTTTGTAAAGCCTCAGCAATCTGAATGGTAGTAACAGAACCGAAAATTTTACCATTTTCACCTGCTTTTGCTCCCACTTTAATGCTGATGCCTGCTAATTTCTCAGAATTTGCAGCAGCTTCTTTACGTAATTTATCTTCTTTAAACGCACGTTGTTTTAAGATCTCCGCGTGCATTTTTTTAGCGCTTTCGGTAGCTAAAGTAGCCATCCCTTTAGGTAATAAAAAGTTACGACCGTATCCGTTTGCAACGGTTACTTTATCGTCTTTGTAACCTAAACCTTTAATATCTTGTTTTAAAATAACTTCCATTTTGTTTTCCTCCTTACTAATAGATTATTTCATTAAATCGGCCACGTAAGGCATTAATGATAAGTGACGGGCACGTTTTACAGCTTGTGCCACTTTACGCTGAAATTTTAAAGAAGTACCGGTTAAACGACGAGGTAACAATTTACCTTGTTCGTTCACGAATTTCAATAAGAAATCAGGATCTTTGTAATCAATGTATTTAATTCCGCTTTTTTTGAAGCGGCAGTATTTTTTCTTTTTAGCCTCAGCTGTTGGAGGATTTAAGTATCTTATGTCTTTTGGTGCTGCCATTTTTTTAAACGTTAATTTGTTAAACCATTAAGAATTTGCGGTTTCTTTTTTCTTAGTTTTCCCTTCAGCAACAAGACCTTTGCGTTTGTCAGCATAAGCCACAGCGTGCTTGTCGAGAGCTACAGTTAAGTACCTTAAAATACGCTCATCAAGTTTGAAAGTTAATTCAAGCGCGTTCACAATTTCTTGTCCTTCACCAGCAAACTCAAGTAAGTGGTAGAATCCGGTAGTTTTCTTTTGGATAGGGTAAGCTAATTTTTTTAAGCCCCAGTTTTCCTCATTCACGATCTTACCTCCCAAATCGGTGATGGTTTTTTTAAATTTTTTTGCGGCCTCCTTTGCCTGATCATCAGACAAAACGGGAGTTAAAATGAAGA
>CAZMHW010000341.1:0-4712 GCA_964566105.1 uncultured Akkermansia sp. | reverse complement strand
GTGAACGACTCTATCTTTGTGAGGCTTAACATTCCAAACAAAATCACCATCTATATTTTCTTTGATTTTGATTCCCCCACAAATACCTTTTCCATCATGAATAAAGCTTCCGTCAATTGTTGAAGGGTGAAAAATATTATTAATTGAGTGGAAATCTATTTCACTTGTATTTCCAGCATAAATATGCGTCCCATATTTTTCTCGGTGTGCAACTTCTGCAAATAAATTAAATGCATTCTGAAATTGAAAGTGATATCTGAGTCTTTTGTATATTTCTTTTCTTAAAATATCACCGTTAGGATCATCATAAACACCTTCGGGGTGAATGAGTCCCATAAATCCATCTTTACTTAACAGGCTAAAACTATTTTCTAAAACACACTTATACATATTGGTTTGCTGTCCTTTCAATAAAGGATAGTTTTGATACGCATTCATAAAAATGGCTGAAGATTCCGTTCCAACGTATTCATCAAAATATAACGCATTTAATATTGCATCTGCAAAAAATTGCGTTTGCATTGTTCGCACTTGTGGTGCTGTTGTAGTTCGAATTTCAATCTCCGGAAATTTTTCTGCTATAATTCCTTTCTCTTCAAATTGTATCTTTAACCAAGGTGGGTTACCAACTATTACATCAAAGCCACCGCCTTGTTTAAATACCTCAATAAATTCTAAGTGATTATGAAAAAAGCGGTATTTAGCAGCTAAGTTTTTTACGGTTTCTAAACGGTTATTTTCAAATAAATCTTGCCGGTTGGTGTATTTTCTAATGCTGTTTATTGTTACTTCTTTCTCACTACTGTTGCGGTATGCTTTTAATCGCGCTTGTTTAGGCTCGTTAAACAATTTGGTTTGTTCAACGCCCGGAGCAAATAAATCTGCTTCGGTTTCTTCCTCTTGCAGTACCTCGTCTAAATCTAACTCTAAAATATTTTGCACATCCTCATACCATTGTTTTCGTGTTGGTAATTCTACAGCTTCGCGCACATCCCAAAACCAAAGCGAACACCAATAGTCCATCAGCATTTTTAATTTAAAGTAAGGCGCGTTGTGTTTTTGGCGTTGCTGTGCTAATTGGTCTTTTTCGTCATAGGCTGTAAACATAACACCCTGCGGTTGCTCATGGCCAAAAAAGTTTTTCTTTTCTCCGGTGTACTGGTTTATCAGGTTTTGAAAGCTGTAATGCTCTTCCAACAATTCATCTATGCGAACACATATCTTTTGCAACACACTGAATTCATCGCTTCTAACCGGTTTGCAAAATTCGGTGCGCCACTCGCTCACGGCTTTGGCTTCGGCAGGATGTTCTGCTTTTAATAATTTTATACCTGCGCTAGGCACCATGTTTTTATCAGGCAGTAAAAAATGGTAAATCTCATCTTCCTTACGTAGGTTTTTGTCTTTTTTAAAGCCACGCATTTGCGGTGCTATATCCCACCATTCTTTTTTAATGGGTGTTTGTCGTGCTTTGACCGTTCCTTCTTTCGGGTATTCTACAATGACATCTGTTTTAGTATATACTTTTAACCAAGCACCTACCACTGCATTACCCACACCCAAGCGGTAGCCAAAGTAGGGCACTTCCATATCTTTATGGATTACGTTTAACCATAAGCTCAATTTACCAAGTTCTATGGCTGTAGGGTTAATATCGACACCATACACATTGTTGGTAGCTATGTATGCTTTTACTCTTTGTAGTTGATCTTGATAATCTTTTGCGGGAACTTTTCGTTTAAGCTCTTTTTGTTTTGCTTCTAAAAAAGCTTCAGCAATTTGATTTACCACTTCGTTTTGAAAAGCCGATGCACCTTGCGCTGGCTCTAAAATTTTAAGTTCCAATAAATCATCTGCTTTTATTTTTTTATCACGCAGTCGTTCTAAAATTGGCTTAAGGGTATATTTTACGGTAGTACGGGTTAACACTTCGGGTGTATAGTACGAGGCTGATTGCTGTCTGTCGCGCCCGCTTAACCGGTAAACAAAGGTTCCTTTTAAAAGCAACTTATTTTTCCCTTCTTCGTCTTTTAAAATTTCATCGTTCTTAAAATCATCAATACGAGAACGAGGCACGACAAAAGTACCTTCGTTTGGTTGGCCTGCCGGATGAACTTCTATATAATCCTGTTCGGCATAAAATCCCCGGTAGGCAAGCAAACCTTCGTAAACGCTACCTAATTGGTTAATTCCCAAATTGGCGTAAGAGATACGGCCACGCGCCTTACTTTTTTGTTTTTGAGATAAACTAAGTTGACAAATAATATTTTGCCAAATGCCATTTCGGAATTTGATACCTTTTAGATGATGAAACTTTAAATCATCAAACAAAGGCGTATCTAAACGGTTTATGGAAAAACTTTTATTATCTGCTTCTTTATAACGGTAACCATTATTTAGTAAATGAAATAAATGGCTTAACGATTCGTGAAAGAAATACCCGTTACGCGCGCTTTCACTATTCAATTGCACTTGTTCTAATTCGCGCAACATATCAAGGCTATAGCCTTTTTCGTACACCTGATCGTTCATTGGTAAAATACCAAGATCGGGACGGCTTTCGGCATAAAACACAAACAATAAACGATACACCATGGTTAAACAGTCGTCTTTCATCTCCTGTTCAAAGGCATCATCGCTCTCGTTAAAATCTTCTTTTAATACCTGTTTTTTAAAATACAAGGCCTCGTTTGCCAACAACTCAACTGCATGAATAATCCCTTCCTTTAAGTCTTTGGTTACCGCATAAGCGCTTTTATGCGAATCTTCATCTAATTGATCAAGCAATAAAATATCGGCTTCTGGTGCTAAAGATGATTTAGAAAGTAATAGATGGAATAGTTGATAATACTCTTTATGCAAGGTTGCTTCATCAAACAAGTCTTCTAATTTAATGCGCAGATAACTCCCTTTAAACCACTTTTCAAAATGCAGTAAATACAATTCGTTTCCTGCTAATAATAAAACATAGCTTGGGCGGTCTTTTAAATCAATTAAAAACAGTTCATTAATGGCTTCGTTAATAACACTTGGTGTTAAGGTGTCGCCATCCTGCACTTGAAAAACCAAATCCCATTGTGCGCGATTCCAATTTTGCTCAAATAATCCTTTAGGTTCAATTTCGCCTGTTTTAATTAAGGCTTTCATTTCAAGCACAAACAAATGAGGTTGAGTTCCCCGGTATAACTTGTGCCTTACCGGAATAACTTCCGTATCATTTAAGTGAAATAAATTATCGTAATCATTTTTTGAAGTATCGTATCCAAGGGCGTTTAATATTTCGGTATGAAAATGGTATGTCCTTGCATTTTGGTCTTTACAGCGTTTTAAATCCAAAAAATCTTTTTTAAATACAAAATACTTTTCCTTTAAATTAAGTATAGCTTTCCCATGCGCCTTTAGATCGTCCTCGTTATACCCGGATTTTTCAGCAACTTTTTTCGGAAAATCATCTGTAAAATAATTTCCTGAAAAATAATCACCAATATTTTCTATGAATTTAAGCATGTCAATTTTTTAATTATAAAATACTGAAAGCAATTTCAGAAATGGTTCGTTATTAAGGCTAGTCATGTTTTTTACATACTGCGAACGTTCGTGCAATATGGTTTCAATTTCACGTGCCACTTTTTCCTTTTTTCCAAGCACCAATACTGTTGTTTGCTGATGAAACTCCAATTCCATTTGATGTTTAGATGCCTTTTCCCATTTAGTTAGATGCTCATCATATTTATTTAATTTTACTTGCATTTCTTTTTGCAGTTCCTGTTTTTTTAAATTCATGTACAACGTTTTTGCATACATAACCGCACCTTGCAGGTTTTGTTGAAGCTCAAAAACCGTATCGGCTGGAATTGCTTCGTTATAAAGAGTAGAGCTTAATTCGTAACGCTGAATAAAATCAGCCAAATTGCACCATCTTTCATTTTCATCACTCAATAAATTTCCTTCAGCATCTAATCCAATCAAAAAGAAATCGGATAAAACTGCCTGACCAAGATCATTACTCACTTGCCCATGAAAAAGATAAAACGATTTCCCTTCCGGAAATTTAGAAGACTTAATAACTAATGCTTTATCCTTGTCCACATGGGCTTCCAACTTTGTCATCATAAAACGAACAATTGGGTGTAGGTCATACATTACTTGAAACTCAGCCCATTCACCTTTTTTGCGCCTTGCCTTTACAATTGCTTCTTCGACTTTTTCCTTATCAATCGTTAATTTAAAAAGTCCTTTCTTTTTAGGTTTAGCCTCTGGAGGCATATCGTATAATACAGAATCAATCTCTTCTGTATTTGTAAATTCAATTAAGCCATCAGCACCAAATACAACCTCATTTTGATTTAATGCACCGTTGGCAATTAAATATTTTATGAGTGATTCGTAATAATCATAATCAGATGGAAAGAAACTTTCAAAATGTTCAATAGGTTGATCATCAATCACAGCAATAGTTTGGTCTGTTTCATTTTCAAATAAACTCGTGTAATCAAAATCTTCATCACCTTTAGTTGTTGCAAATAACTCTTCCTCTTTACCAAGCATTATTGCCTTTTCAACCTTTAACTCTTCCTTTTTCGAATCGTATAAGTGCATTACTGATCCCGCATCGCCAAGTGTTTTATAAATTTCGTTTTCTTTTTCAGTTAATTTTTTGATGATGTGTAAATCGGTTTTTAGTCCGTCCACACTTGCATCCGCCAATAAAT
>CAZMHW010000340.1:3091-4730 GCA_964566105.1 uncultured Akkermansia sp. | reverse complement strand
GATCTACCTCTTTAGAAACTTCAGTCTTCAATACGACACCTGGTTTGATATAATTTTCCTTGTCCACTACCACCGTATCCAGAGAAATAACTCCTGTTTTTGAAAGAGGAGAAACAGCGGACGAATCGTTTTTTTCTCACCTTTTATTTTCACTCACAGGAGCAGGGGATTTATCTGACAAAAAATAGAACAAGGCAAGACCGATGCCAATGCCGGCAAAAAGACTAAGTAATGACATGTAAAACTTAGTTCCGGAAGAACGCACGGGCGATGAGAATTTGCTTTTCAACTCATCCAGATCCGATGGGTTCACCGGCACTTGTTCAAAGCCAAGATCAGCCAGATATTCCAAATCGCTTTTATCGGTATTATTTTTTTTCATTTTTACGGCCTTTCATTTTTTCTTCAATGGCCAACTTCAGATTACGTTTACCATTTTGGATATAACTTTTTACTTCATTTATACTGAAGTTTGTTTCATCACTTATTTGCTGGTAAGACCAGTCGCTGAGATAAAACAACTCAATGCAGCGCCTTTGATTCTCCTTAAGACCTGGCAAGATTTCCTTCAGATACACCAGCATCTGCTCTTCCTTTACCAATTCCAGCTTTTCTTCTTCTTCCAGATCGGCATCCCTTACCTCAAAATCAAGATAGGTCTCAGGCAGAAACTGTTTGCCCTTAAGTTTGCGCAATTCAGAGACACAATGATTTCTGACCACAAAACTTAACCAGGCTTTAAAATTCTTTACCTGAGTTTTACTCAGTTCCACCATTAACTTCTCAAAGATTTGCATCACCGCGTCTTTGGCCTGGTCCTTATCCCTGAAATAAAAAAGGCAAACCCCATAAACGGTGGTTACATGTTTTTCGAAAAGAAGTCCCAGCAGTTCCTTATTGCCTGAATTAAAATAATTCAGAGCCAGGTCCTCATCGCTCGGGGTATTTTTCTTTTTAAACAGCCACATAAATCCACCTAAATATAAGACGTAAGCTTCTGATAATTCCATAAAATTATTTTTTTATGGAAAAATAAGCCCTGCCGCGCCTTATGTGCAGAAACCGGTTTACTAATCAATCTAAAATTATAAGATCATGAAAACCTCAAAACATAAAACACTGCTCGCAGCAGTTCTTAGCCTGATAGGCTCTGTTTCCTTTGGACAAAACACCGGAGAGATCCGCGGAATTATTAAAGACCTGAATCTGGAACCAGTACCCTTCGCTACGGTAAAGATTCTTCAGGCTGACCGCTTAATTGGCGGGGCACAAACCGATGAAAACGGACGGTACAGTTACAAACCCCTCAATGCGGGGATCTACGAAATCCTGGTACTGGATCCAGGACACGCCACACAGCCCGTTAATAAAATCAAAGTAAAAGCCAATGAAGCTACCTATGTAGATGTGAAACTTAGTCCGAACACCTTTAGCGCTGTAGAAGTGAGAGCCAAAGCCATAGACTATACACGCACTGGAGTAGACATAACCATGTTTAACCAGGTAACTATAGACGCGGAGGAATTAAACCACAATGCCGGATACACCAAGGGAGACATAAAGGGTGCCCTGGAAACAGTGACCTCGGATGTGATTCAAAGTCCGAACGGTGAGGTACATTTTCGTGGTTCCCGTGGTG
>CAZMHW010000340.1:0-3081 GCA_964566105.1 uncultured Akkermansia sp. | reverse complement strand
CCAGCGGCTATTTTGTTGACGGGGTAAGAACCATTGGCACCACCAATATACCAGGGCTGGCCCTTGAAAATCTGAGTGTATTTCCCGGTGGTGTGCCAGCCATGTACGGAGACTTAACCAGTGGTGCCGTCATTATTACCACCAAGGGATACTTTAGCGGTTTGCGCGAAAAAACCGTAAGAAGAAACGCCTACTTTGAAAGAAAAGAAGAAGAAAGGGCAGAACAAAAAGCCAAGGAAGACGAAGAAAACAGAGCGAAGGAGAATGTGGCGGATAAGTCAAAACATTAAATATAATTCAAACTACAAATTATAATCACAAATTGTTCTGTGATTTTTTCAGAAACGATTTGTGATTTTATTTATACCTTAAAGTCGCCCAAAATTTTTTAAATGGGCTTGCTTTATCTTTTTCACCTAAATTATTGCATAAATTAATCGTATTCTAAATCATTTTAATCTGTAAAAATACGATGTTCATTTTGCTCTTATCACCCAAATCCACGTCAAAAAAAGTTGCTCCCTTTTGAAAAACTTTTGGAAAAACATCGTCAGTTATATCAATTACCAGGGATTTCATCCACTTTTTCTAAATAAACAGAATTACATTTTCCACTAAAAAGATAAAATACCACTTATCTTTTTTTTAGGTGATTTTTATGCATTTTATGCATTTTTTCCGTTTACAAACTTTAAGACAACTTCCGCAAATTTGCCTGTATACTTCTGCAAATTAGAGTAAAATGAACGCGGTTGGTCAACTACTTTAGATCTTAAACTAAAAAACCGGAAATTATGAAAAAAATTAATTTGACTGCGTTCTTGTTAACGCTTACTACCGTAGTTATTTCTCAAGAAGTTGATTGGAAAGTTGGTTTGACGCCTATTCCTCCTGGTCAAAATTCCGATTTCGGAACACCCACTGCTGATCCTATTAATTTTTATACGAATGGTACAAAAAAAATGACCTTAGACCCAGATGGAAATTTGCAATTGAATGGTTCATTTGACGTGGGCAATGGAATTTTGCTCAATTCTGAAAGTGTATTAAGAAAGCAGTCCTACACCTCTGGAAGCACCACAAGCAGTTACCTTATGCTGGGTAAAGGCGCTGCACCTAATACAAACGATGTATTCCTGGGACCTTGTTCCTCGCCCAATGCTAATGGATGGACTGTTACCAACGGAGGTTTAATTAGTGGGGCATTTGGCATGCCAAGCCCTAATCAGGTGAATTCTTTTTTGAAAGTCTTTGCCGACAATACAAATGGAAACGGATATATTGAATTGGAGGGAGTTAGTAATACCGGACTTACTAATAATGCACTATTTATTAATAACAATTGTGGACGAAATACAAATATAAATTTAGCATCCGGAGGTGTTTTTATGGGTAATCATGTAAATATGAAAACCCACGTTGAAATTGGAGATCCAACCACTGGTATTACATCACCATCAGGCAATATAGCCCTCGACATACATACCCATGCAGGAACGGGGATCAGGTTTAAGACCAATACAGACGCGATGGAACTTATTACTGTAGAAAATAACAGCAACAGTAATTTCAAAAAAACATTCACAGTTCTCGGCGACGGCAAAACAGAAATTAGCACAGAAAACGCGGACGCTCTCGTAGTAAAAAACTTAAACTACAGTAATAATATTTCGTTTAATGTAAAAAGCGATGGAAGAACTGAAATATACACATATATGCCAAAAGCACTATCCATTTGGAGTCAGAACTCAGGTTACGAATCCTTTTCCTTTAACTCAAACGGATCACTTGAAATAAAAACATCCGTTGCAAACAACACCGATAATGTGTTGGTAATTAAAGATGGAAGCAATGTGAAAAATTTCCAGGTAAGCAAAAATGGTAAAACTATTATTGGGAATTTAACTCAAACAACCGGTAATCATACTAACGCTCTATTAACTGTTAACGGAAAAGCAGTAGCGCAGGAAGTTATAGTAACACAACAAAACTGGGCTGACTTTGTTTTTGCTAACGATTATAAGTTAATGCCAATTAGTGAATTAGAGAACTATTATAGATCAGAAAAACACTTACCAAATATTCCATCCACCGAACAAATAAAACAGAATGGTAATAATGTAGCAGAGACAGACGCTCTGTTATTACAAAAAATTGAAGAACTAACATTATACCTTGTTGAGCAACAGAAACAAATTGAATCGCTGAAGATTCAATTAAAAAATAAGTAGTCGGTAAAATACTGCCGGAGAAGAATGTCTTATTTTATTCACGATCAACACTTATAAAATGAAAAAATTAACCTATATTATCACTCTTTTCTTGATGGTTAAGAGCAGTAGCGGTCAGAATGGGTGTTTCAACAATATTAATACTCGAACTACCGATCCAAACGAATATAATGCTACAGACGGAAAAAACCCTAACGCGTTAAATATTAATGGTATCGCTAATCCAAACAGATTTGATTGGACAGACCCTTCTGTAAAAACCTGGTATTGGCATGTTAATCCGGCAATTCCCTCTGGCACAATAGTGTTACCATACTATTGTGTCTCAGGAAATAATAACATAAACGGTTCTTGCGCAAATCAAAATACATATTATTACCAACAGTTAATAAATAATTTTCCATCTGGAATAAGTCTTCACGACAAAAACAAACTTTTCGACATTTTACCTGAAGACGGTTGGGAACTACTTTACAAATCCTTTGGCACGCCTTCTTCACCTGAAAAGCAACCAACTTTCATTTTGTATAACAAGTACACAGCAAAACTAAAGGTTTTTGCAGCTGCAACAGGACTTGAAGCAAGCTATAGCAATATAACAGGCGCGAATAGGGCTGCGCTCAGCATTAAATTTCCAAATTCAGATAAAACAGCTCTATTCGGACTTGCCCAACCTATAACTCAGGTATTAAGCGCCTACACAGTAAGTCCAGTGCAATCCGACTCTCATTACATGAGTAATGAGTTTTGCACACCTAATTCTATATCACATCTTAATCCGGCAACAATTACAACCCCCCTTTCTTTGTCAACTCAACCCGAATATCAATGGCTCATGCGTGAATTCAAT
>CAZMHW010000339.1:2912-4748 GCA_964566105.1 uncultured Akkermansia sp. | reverse complement strand
GTGGTGGTTGGTAAGCCATGCCGGGAACAATGATAGCGGCATGTGGATCGAGGTCGTGCCCGTAATTGTATTCCCAGCGCCAGAAGTCCACCATGGCTACAATGCCAAAGAGCACAAACAAAGTGAAAAGTGTGTACAGGATTTTCTTTTTGCCAAGTATCGCGCTTAACAGAGCAAACAGGGCATAAAACAGAATGATGTAGGTTAAAATGCTGAATTCAATAAAGTCCTTGGCATGAAGTGTTTTCATTCCAATGTAATGGTTAAGTCCATTAATGATATCCACATCGCCTCCCAGTTTGTCGGCGAAGATTTTCAGGTTAAGTCCTTCTGGATATTGTGGCGCATCGAGGTCTATCTGCCAGATAGGCACATAAACCGATATAACCAGCAGGGCGGAGGAAAGGACCAAAAGCACCCGCGACAACACGGAAATTTTGTTAGTCATGATCGTGATATTAAATTAATAAAAAAGGGAGCAGTTGATTCATTCACCCTGCTCCCTCCTTAAAAAAAACTAAGAACTATTTTGCAGGGCTGCTTTCTTTCGGTTGGTTTGTACCCAGGCTAAAGGCCAGTGGCACATTGCTTCCTGCAGGAGATACACGCACGTATCCTTGCATTTCCTGGTGTAAAGCGCTGCAAAAGTCAGTACAGTAAATCGGTACAATTCCCACTTTATCCGGAGTCCATTTTAAGGTTTGTGTTTCACCTGGCATAATCAGGAGTTCTGCATTGGCAGCACCTTTGATTGCAAATCCGTGTGGCACATCCCAATCTTGTTCTAAGTTGGTTACGTGGAAATAAACTTCGTCACCCATTTTTATTCCCTCAATATTGTCTGGTGAGAAGTGTGAACGGATTGAAGTCATGTACACATGCACTTTGTTTCCTTCTCTCACCACTTTTGTTTCGTTTTCTCCTTTGGCAGCGAATGGATGTTTGTTATCCGCGATTTTGAAGATCTTAACTTGATCTTTTCTGATCAGATCTGCTGGTGCCGCTTGCGCATAGTGTGGTTCGCCAATGGTTGGGAAATCGAGGATCATCTCCATTTTATCGCCACTGATATCAAACAACTGAGCACTTTGTGCAAGTTCCGGTCCTGTAGGTAAATATCTGTCTTTGGTAATTTTGTTATAGGCAATTAAGTATTTGCCAAATGGATTTTTGCTGTCGCCACCAGGAATACATAAGTGACCAACCGAGTAAAAAGTAGGTACGCGGTCCAACACTTTTAAGTCTTTGATATTCCATTTTACAACTTCAGAAGAAACGAAGAAAGTTGTATACGCATTTCCTTTTCCGTCAAATTCTGTGTGCAAAGGCCCGAGACCTGGTTTTTTAACTTCACCATGCAAAGCAGCTTCGTATTTAATCACGTTAATCCCTTCGTACATTCCGTCAAATGCTTTGTCAGCAATAGCTTTTTGCATTTTGTCAAAACTAAACACCGGAATTAAAGCAGCTAATTTACCGCTACCCACAATGTATTCACCGCTTGGGTCAACGTCGCAACCGTGTGGAGATTTAGGGCAAGGCATCATGTAACAGATGTCAGTAAGTTCTTTGGTATCTAAAACCAGTACTTCGGATTTCATTTCGGAAGTAGCAGTGTGAGTAGATTCGTCATAGGTATTATGGGCATATTTAACAGGCATTTTTTTACCTTTTCCGGCTTTAATATACTCTTCAGCTTTTTTCCAGTTCACTGCCATAATAAAGTCTTTGTCTTTTTGAGACGCATTCACTTCTAACAAGGTATTGGCTTGTTCGGTGTTATAACAGGAGAAGAAGAACCAGTCGTGAGAAGGTCCGCGGCCACAGCGCGACAAG
>CAZMHW010000339.1:0-2902 GCA_964566105.1 uncultured Akkermansia sp. | reverse complement strand
CCAGCCATGTGATTTTCCTTTACCGGCGTGACTTAAGTCGAAGTTAACACCCGGACATTCCAGTTGAAAGGCGATATCCATTTTACCATCTTCTTTACCAACACTGATAAAACTTAAATAACCTTTAAAGTTTTGTTTGTAGGTATTAATAGGCACATCTCCGTTAGTATTGTCGGAAGGGACACTAAAACGGGTACCCGCTACTACGTATTCCGTGTTTTCAGTAATAAAGGGAGAGGAGTGATTTCCGGCACTGTTTGGTAATTCAATGATTTCAGCTGTACGAAATGTTTTCAGATCGATACGTGCCACACGTGGTGTATTATTAGCATTACCAAATACCCAACGGCCATCTACTTCACCATTGGTTTGTGACATTTCTGTGTGATGCAAATCGTCCCATGGAATAAAACCATGCGACGTGTTTAACATAGGTTTTGTTTCTTCGCTGTATCCCCATCCTTTTTCAGGGTCAACCGCAAATACTGGTATCACACGCAGTAGCCGTCCACTTGGTAAACCATAGCAGCTCATTTGACCGCTGAATCCACCGCTCACGAAATTGTAAAACTCGTCGTACTTGCCCGGTGCAACGTAAGCCTTAGCACCTGCATCACCGCTTACGGCACTGCTGGTGTTTTTTGGTTTGCAGGATTGTATGGTCGAAACCGCCAGAATACTGCCTACCGCTAATGTTATGATGTTGTTTTTCATATGAATTGATTTGTTGTTTGATTATTCAATGTGTGTGTTATTTTGCTCCGTCGTTTTTACGCATAAATTCAAGAATGTTGCGGGCCTCAGCATCTGACAAACTTTGATTTGGCATCCGCACCAGACATAATTCCAGCATGGCTTGTGCTTCAGGATCTTTATCGATCATTGGATCAGGATTGGTAATAAAGTTCATGATCCATTCCGGTTTTCTTCTGCCGGTTACACCTTTCCAACCTGGTCCAACAAGTTTTTCGTCGGTCATTTTGTGGCAGGAGGTACATTTTACATTCGCAATACTTTCACCGGAAGTTACCCACGAATCATTAAGGGTTTCGTCCAGTTTTACGTTTTCAGCATTCCATTTTCCTTCTCCACGTTTTGGATCGTAGGTTTCAGGATCGGGAACCATGCTTTTTGGTGCCTCTGCGTTTGCAGTTTTTGCGGGTTCGTTACTTCCGCAGGCGCTGGCCAGCAGGATAACTGAGAGAGTGATGATTGCAGCGAGTGTTTTCATAGGGTTAACTTGGTTTTTAGATTTAGAATTTAACATGACAAAGGTTGCTTTTATATGAGACATTATTTATGATTGAGGTCATAATCCTTAACTGATTAGAGTCATAATAATAGGTTTTTTTTTCAGTTAGTGAAATTAAATATAATTTACTACTATGCAAATAATTTAATATGGGATATTTAGGAATTGACATAATCAAATAATTAGATACATATGTAAGATTTTATATAAGATTGTATATTATTTATTGTTTTCATGTGTTTGGTTCGAAAGTACTTAACGTAGTTTTCTGGAATAGACAGAGCTTAAAACAGTAGTGTAAAGTATGATGGATACTGAGCTTACAGGCATCAGGATCGCGGCAATTACAGGTGACAGGGTTCCTTGAACGGCGAAACTCAGGCCAATGATGTTGTATAAGATCGAAATGATAAAGCTTCCGTAAATAATGCCTTTTTCACGGCGGCAAAAGGTAAGTAAATTATCGAGTTTGGCAAACATTTTTCCATCCAGAATAATATCGCTTCCGGGTGAAAAATTATTGACGTTGTCGGTAATGGCAATTCCTACATTACTTTGTTGTAAAGCGCCGGCATCGTTTAATCCGTCACCAATCATAATTACTTTATGTCCCTGATGTTGCAGGTGTTTGATGTAATTGAGTTTGTCCTGAGGTTGTTTGTTGAATTGCAGTTCGGCATCTTTACCAAAGATTTCTTTTAATTTGTATTCTTCCGAATTATTATCGCCGGAGATAAGTGCCAGCGTGTATTTGCCTTTTAAGGAATTAATCACTTCCTGCAAGTCTTCGCGGTAAGCGGTTTTAATGTAATAACAGCCCAATACCTGTTCGTTCACGGAGACGTACACTTTACTGCCATCGCTGGTGTTTTTTACCCGGGTGCCGGTCACAAATTCCGACGATCCTATACACACATGTTCTCCGTTTACCAATCCTGAACTTCCTTTGCCGGGCTCCTCGTTGTAGTTTTTTACAAGGAAATTTTTTTGAAGGGGTAGCGCCGAAACAATGGCTTTACTTAAGGGGTGTCCGGACTGATTGGCAAGACTCCGGATGAGCTGCTGCTGGTAGTCACTCAACTCGCAACCACTGAAGCTGATGCTGGAATCGCTTTGCCTGCTAATGGTTCCGGTCTTATCAAACACAATGGTATCTGCTTTTGAAATGTTTTCGAGAACGGTGGCGTTTTTGACGAAGAAATTAAAACGCTGTAAAATGCCTATCATGTTTCCGTTGGTAAATGTGGCCGAGAGTAATAACGCGCAGGGACAAGCCACAATTAACACTGCTGTTAAGGCATTCCAGGTGAGGCTGGGGTTGTTAATGCTCCAGTAAATTCCGGCGGCTATGGCCACGCTGAAAAGGGCATAGGTAAAATAACGACTCAATAAATGGATAAAAGAGCTTTTGGTCTCGTTTTTTTCTTTCTTAAACACATCGTTGTTCCACAGTTGGGTCAGGTAACTTTGTGATACTTCTTTTACTACTTCCAGTTCAATGGCACCTGCAGTCTGGCGGCCACCCGCGTAAATAATCTCACCTATACTTTTTTCGGTTGGCAAAGATTCACCGGTCACAAAACTGTAATCGATATTGGCCTTACCCATAAATAAAATTCCATCAGCGGGAACAATTTCGTTGTTGTGGAT
>CAZMHW010000338.1:0-4750 GCA_964566105.1 uncultured Akkermansia sp. | reverse complement strand
ACCGTGGTGTGCACCACCATCGCAATCACTGTTATTAATAACCAATGTTACACAGCTTCCGATATAAGGCGTTAAGTCAATGTATTTCACTTGCCAGTTACACCATGAAACCGCGCTTGTTACGGAGTAACCGGTAGCACCGCTCGCGCAGGATGCACCCGAAGGAGTTAAACTGATAGATGAACATCCGAGAGGAGCTCCTACACAGTCATACATATTAATCCTGAAGGAAGGTTGGTCACAGCAGGCATGACCCGATCCGTCCCATGAACCGGCGTACGCAAATTGAAATAAACTGTTCGCAGAAGTTACAGGGAAGGTAGTGATCATTCTGGTGATTAATACACCCGGAGAGGAGTTGTTTAAACGGGCGATGTTATTTCCACCCAGTGGTGAATTTGGAATAGTAACGTTATCTATACTAAAAGGGGTCAATGCAGGATTACCTATAACAGGGGTAGCCACAATAGAGAATTCAGGGCTTCCGGCCGTCCATGGACTGGTTGTACTGGTAAGGCAGGCTCCGTTAGTTCCATTGTTCGATCCACTTTGAATCGTCCAGCTGGTTACAGCGTTAGAGGTTGTATAAGCACCGGGAGTGGTTAACTCAAAATCTTCGTTCACGCACGGCGCCAGATTAACAACGTTACCGCCACCAATGGGTTTACCACCGGCATTTACCGGAAATGCCGGAATGGCTGGTTTTGGTGCAAACATCGGCCCAATCTTATATTTATTGTCGATATACTCACGTTTTTTGTAGTTCATTACGTTAATAAACTCAATTCCGTAAAAATTGCGGTTAAGAAGGTCTATCTTTACTTTAGCTTCATCAAACCCCCTTAAAGAGTCTCCGTAATAGGCTTTATAATCTTTCAGGGAACTCTTGGAAAGATAATCCTGATTGTTAATGTACTTAATTTTTGAATCGGAAGGCGCCAGAAGCGCTCCATCTGGCTGGGAACCAGAGTTGTTTTTTGACGTCTGAGCGTTCAGCGACAGACTCACAATGCATCCAAAAATCGACAGGGTTTTGAATAGTTTTTTCATTGAAGATAAATTATATCGTAAATATAGAAGTCATAACTAGGTTAATCAATATTTTCACTCATTCGATGGTGGGTTTCACGAAGTGGTTGGACTTTTACTCACTGGGTCGACTGTTTGGCTGGCATAATTGGGAAAAAGCTCCAAACGGGGGCTATTATTACACAATAAAAATACCCAAAATAGAGCCTTTTTAAGTTGACAGAAAAGAGGCAGTTTTAAGGAAAATAAGAGAAATTTTATGCTAAATTTTCACTTTTTTGGGCAAAATGGTCTCTATTAGCAGTGCCAGAGCCATAACTAAAAGACAACCAATTACGTTCAGCCACAAAAAGGCGGTTAGGTCAACCACCCAGGCATAAGCAATAAAGGTTTCCGCAATAAGAGCTGCCCAGAAAACCGAGTTGCCACTCACTTTTTTGAGATAAAAAGCTACTAAAAAAATACCCAGAATTGTTCCATAAAACAGGGAGCCCAGAATATTCACGGCTTCTATTAAATTGCCCAGTTTGCTGGCAAAAATAGCTACAATCATACAAAAAACACCCCATCCTACAGTGGCCCAGCGCGAAGCGGCCAGGTAATTTTGCTCGCTGGCCTCTTTTCTGAAACTGCGTTTGTAAAAATCAACTACAGTGGTGGAGGCCAGAGAATTCAGTCCACCGGCAGTGGCTCCCATGGCTGCCAGAAAAATAATAGCGATGAGTAATCCTATAATACCTACAGGGAATTGTTCGGTTACAAAACGAAGGAAAATGTAATTGGCATCGTTTACATCAGCCGTCGGATTGTTTTTCTCCATAAGTTTAGGCACTTTTTTGCGTAAATCCGCAGCCTTTTTATCCGCTTCCAGTAGTTTTGCCCTGATTTGTTCTGTTGCCAATGTATTGTGTTCATGCATGGCCAGAGCTAATTCCTTTACCCGGTTTTGTTTTTCAAGCGAAACCGCGTTGTATTCCTGCTCAATCTGCTTGTATTCCTGCTTATAAATGCTATTTTCTATGCGATTAACTTCCACCTTGTTAAAGAAAATGGGGGCGGGGTGAAACTGATAAAAGACAAACACCAGTATGCCGATTAACAGAATGATGAATTGCATGGGTATTTTGAGAAGTCCGTTCATTACCAGTCCTAAACGGCTTTCCGCCGTAGATTTTCCGGTGAGGTAGCGACCCACCTGTGATTGGTCTGTACCAAAATAGGCCAGGTGAAGAAAAAAGCCGCCAACAATACCGGACCAGATATTGTACCGGTTATTAATGTCAAAACTGGTGTCAATCGCGTTAAGCTTATTCATTTTACCGGCAATATTTAAGGCGTCGCCAAATCCTATATCGGCAGGTAGCATAGTCACTACCAGATAGGCCGAAAGAAAGAGTCCGGCAAAAATGATGGCCATTTGCAGCATTTGGGTATGTGATACGGCTTTTGTGCCTCCGTAAACTGTATAACTGATAACAATGGCCCCGGTAAAAATAATCGTATAGTTAATGTCCATGTTCAGAATAGTGGATAGAATAATTGCCGGGGCATAAATGGTTAACCCCGTTGACAATCCCCTTTGCAGAAGGAACAGAAACGCGGTAAGTGAACGTGTTTTGTGATCGAATCGTTTTTCAAGGTATTCGTAAGCAGTGTACACATTCAGATTTCTGAACATTGGAATAAACGTGACGCACAACACTATCATGGCTATTGGAATGCCAAAATAAAACTGAATAAAACGTAATCCGTCGTTATAACTTTGTCCGGGAGCGGAAAGAAAGGTAATAGCGCTGGCCTGCGTTGCCATAACAGATAAACCTACATGATACCAGGGCAATTGTTTGTCTGCAAGCAGATAACCTTCTATGTTTTTAGCGCCACGGCTTTTCCACATGCCATAAATGACAATGGACAAGAGTGTGATACACAATACCAACCAATCAATCGGACTCATTTAAAATAAAGTGTAAAAAAATAAAGGGTAATAATAATGACAGCTTCCGTAACAATTACCAGCAGGTAAACATTACGCCAGTTTTTTAAAAATGGAGGTTTTTCTTCCTTCTGTTCTGTCATATCAATTATTTTTTGGGAGACTGATCAGGTTGGCGAACAAACGGTAAGCGCCGGGAACGCCTGCTGGAAGCTCACGAAAGAATACTAATCCGGTATAAACAAAATTACCCGCGCCGTATTTTCCAATTATCAAACTCCCGTTACTGGCTTTTTCCTTAGGATCGTTCATACTTAAAATGGTTTCGTAATTCTTATCAATGTCTTCGGCAAAATAAATGCCCCTTTCCTGAATCCATCCTTCAAAATCTTTTGTGGTAATGGCATTTGGAAAATTTAAGGCAGGATGTTTTTCATTGGTAAAACGAACTTCAGCTTTTTCGTCCGTAACCCTGTCGCGGGAAATAGAAAAAGGGTAGGGTCCCATTTTTGCCTGAAGCGGACCTACACGGCTATTGGTATTGTATTGCACAATGAGGTTGCCACCTGCTTTTACATAGTCCATTAACTTGCCATAATAGAGTTGTAAGCGTTCGTTTGTGTTATAGGATCTTACTCCCATCACAATACTGTTGTAACTACTAAGATCCTGTGTGTTCAGGAGTTCATCGTTCAGGACTGTTACGTCGTAACCAACCTGTTTAAGGCAAGCAGCAACATCGTCTCCCGCGCCGGGAATATATGCAATGTGCGTTCCGTTTTTTTTCAGGTTTATGTTTACCAACCCCACTTCCGCTTCACTTAAGATAAACTGATAGGGAATATGGTCGTATTCAATCCGTTTAATACTTTTTGTATAGTTTTTAGAATCTACCAGGGCACTGATCTGCAGCTTTCCGGTTTTTGAGTTTTCATTTCCGGTAACAACTACGTCAATTAATTGTTCTTCGTTTTTTGCGTTTAACTGGATGGTAGGGTTCGGTATGTTAACCGACCATCCTTCGCTCGCTTTAATTTGTAAGGTTCCTTTGACCCCGTTTTTATTGGCTTTAACGCTTACCTGAATGGTTTTTGATCCTGGCTCGGCAAATACAATTACTTTTTCACTGAGATTGACAGTAACAGGCGGCAGGATCTCAAAAGGACGGTAGATTTCTCCTTTTACAGGGTCGGTGTATTTGTAAATAAGTGGACGATTCACGGTTAAGTTCAGATCCTGGATGCTGATATTAAAAGTGACAGACAGAGCCGCTTCATTTTCAGGTTTACCGATGAGTTGAATGTTTTTTACATTATAAAAACCTGATTCGTGTTTTTCGTTTAGCCAATACGGATTAGAGTAGGAGAGTTCAGACGGCGTTTTTTCTTTACGTTTAAACGTGTAAAGTTCGTTTTGTTTGAGTGTTAATTGAGTGCTTGTATCACTCCCTGCCGGAAAAATGATTTTGTTAAGAACCACGTTGGTTTTAGATCTGTTAACTGCCTGCAACGTTACACCCGTTTCTTCCCCGGGTATGGCGAGATACTCAGAAGCTACGGCTTCGAGCCACAGTCCGGAGCAGGCAAGAATCAAAGCTTCTGTTTCTTTTAGTTTCAGGTTTTTCCAATACTTTAAATGCGCATTATTCTCTTCTAAATTTTGTAAGAGTTTGTAAATAGAAACTAAGGCAGTAACACTTTTTTCAGGTGTCTGCAGATCGTAATTTTTGATACACTCTTCTATCTGACGCTGTACTGTCTCCGTTCCTCTTAGTCTGTCCCAATG
>CAZMHW010000337.1:0-4759 GCA_964566105.1 uncultured Akkermansia sp. | reverse complement strand
GGGCTTATGTTAAGGGACTAAAATGGGTCTGCCTGTTATTATTCCCCAAGTTTTTCTATCTTTAAAGGTACATTGCTGTTTAATCAGATTTCATAAACTCCCGGAAGAATTGAAATCTATTAACTAAAAATTTATCTTATGAAAAAAATTTACCTGGCCTTTTCTTTTCTTTTTATTGCGCAATTGCAGTCGCAAACCCTAACACAGAGTTTTAATGAACCTGTAGTGGGAGATGTGGATAAAAATTACAGACTGGATACAACTGCTTACACAACGGGCATGCCTGTTTCGGCTACAGGTACCAATTGTGTATGGAATTTTTCCAATCTTACCGGTGCCTTTCCGATGATTGTTGATTCCTTCATCAATCCTTCAGCGGCGGTAGGTGGGTCTGCCTATCCAAGTGCTACCTTTGTCCAGCGTCGTGATCAACTTTATACCTTCTATAAATCAACTGCCAGTCCGGCTCAAACAGAATTGCTGGGGGCCTATTCGCCTTCTCTTACCTTAACTTTTACCAATTCTGCCATCATTGCGGGTTACCCTGTAAATTATGGTTACAACTTATCTGATCCTGTAAGCGGGAGTTTTAAATACAATTCCACTAACGGAGCCTGCAACGGCAATATCAATATTTCAGTTCAGGGAACAGGAACGCTTAACATGCCGGGAAATGTAACGCTTCAAAATGTGCTTTGTCTGCGAAGCGTGGAAATTCTCACACTGAGTGTTGGGATCCTTCCTTTCGGAACATTTAATCAGACTATTTATAATTTTTACATGCCTGGAAGGAAATTTCCGGTGTTAAATATTAATTATACAAAATACCTGCTTCTGGCCGGAACTCCTACTGTCAGCGCTTTTGTCTATGGAAGCAACGATTATTTTACCGCGGTTGGACTTACCGAAAATCAGGTATCCAAACTTAGTTACGAGGTATTCCCGAATCCTTTTCACGATCACTTGCTGGTGCAAGGCAATAATACCATGGATGAAACTTCTTATCGGTTTTATGATGGAATGGGACGTCTGATTGTTGAGACGGATGTATTGACGGCCACTGAAACAGAAAAGTTAGTGCCGGGTTTATATCTTTTTGAGATAAAAAATAAATCTGGAGTCTACCGCCAGAAAATCATCAAGGAATAATTTTAGTCGCTTTTCATCAACATCGACATTTCCACGCGTCGGTTCTTTTTCTTTCCTTCTTTGGTAGCATTGTCGGCAATGGGTTTGCTTTGTCCGAACCACTCTACAAGGATCATGTTTTCCGGAACTTTTTTGCCAACAAGATACTTCTGAACGGCTTTTGCCCGGTGTTCGGATAATATCAGATTGTTTTCTTCTGTGCCTTCGTTATCGGTATGCCCGCTTAATTTTAATTGCCAGTCTTCGGTATGACGGTTGAGCAATTTAGCAAGCGCGCTTAAAGAAGCGAAGGAAACTGGTTTAATGACATCTTTACCACTTTCAAATTCCAGACTCGAAAAAGCTTTTTCAAGAATACGTTTTTCTACCACTGCCAGCTTCACAGGTTCGGGGCATCCTTTAAACGCGGCTACACCGGCCAAATTTACACAGGAGTCGAGTTTGTCAATAATGCCATCCTTGTCGGTATCGGGCCAGGGACAGCCCAGGTTTTCAAGTGGACCGGCCACGGTAGGGCAGGGGTCTATGCCGTCGTGAAAAAAGTCTTCATCGGTGTCCAGACAGCCTTTGTGTTTTGCGTCGCCTTTCAGAGTTGGACATTCATCGTCTTTGTCCAGAATGCCGTCTTTATCTGTATCGGGGCAACCTTTCAATTCTTTTGGTCCTGCCACCTCCGGGCAGGCATCTTCTTTGTTTATCACGAGATCGCCGTCGTTGTCAGGACAGCCTTTTAAAGCAGGGCCTCCTTTTTCTGTGGGACATTTATCGTCACCATCTTTAATGCCATCCCCGTCTGTATCCGGACAGCCGTTAAAGGCGGCCAATCCAGCCTGGTGCGGACAGGCATCGTTTTTGTCTGGAATGTTGTCATGATCGGCATCCGGGCAACCTTTTAATGCCGGAACACCTGCATCCACAGGGCATTCGTCCTTTTCATCTTTAACACCGTCACGGTCCTGATCGCTTAAGTGTTTGTATGGAATTGACACTTTTAAAATAGCGTAAAAATTGAGCGAGGAAATATCTCCTTTTCTAAGAGGGCGCAGGTTGTTACTCCCTATCGTGAGGGGGCCAAGTCGTAGCGCAAGTCCGGTGTTGAGGTAGTTATAACGTTGCGCTGAAAGGGCATTAAAACTGATTGGCACTGACACGTCAAACCAATAATGTTCGATGCGGGGAGCAAAACAAACTGCTGAGTAATTATGTACTTTATAAGGATTTGATTTAAAAAAGGGCGTGAGATGGGTGCTTACATTTACATAAAAGAACCGGTTGACAGCTACGTCCAGCTGGGTATTCAGGGCTGTTGGTAAAAGTATGGCGTATTGGCTGCTTTGGTTGGCGTTCGAAAAATCGTTACGCACAATGGAATCCAGCATGTTGTAATTTTTTACCGTAGTAAATTTTGTAAAATTGTCGCGCTTCACCGAAACATCCAGATCATAATAAGTGCCTTCTTTATTAAACTTAATTTTACCCAGATCCACAATCGACGCTCCGAATTTTACCCGGTACTTGTTCAGGTCTTTTCTCCAGCTCAGATGTTTTCCGTCGGGTTTGTATTTAAACTTTTGAAAGTGGGGACGCCATTCGTAAACAATTCCAAGATCCAGTCCCAGTCCGGTTTTCGACGAGCCTCTGTAAAAATCGGAGAGGGATTTTCCATTGGAAAAGGGTGCGCTAAAATTGGAGGAATGTGCATAGGAAAAGTTGGTGTTAAAATAACTGTTGGTATCGGTGGTGCTAAATAAAAAGTCCAGATCTTTTACCACCAGATAAGCGCTTTCGATTCCTTTCACAATTTTCGGCGTGACGCCTGCTTTAAAAAAATGTTTGTTCTTGTCCTTCAGAACGCGGGCATAGGTAAAGCCATATTCCGCCCATGACATCTGCACGGCTGAAAAGTTTTTGACCTGCACATGGTTGTTTTGTGTCACGCTGAGGTCCATTTCTTTTTCGAACAAGTAAGTGAGTTCCGCAGAAAGTCCGTCTATATTCATCATCTGGCGGACACTCCAGCTGAACGCAATACTACTTTTAGCGTCAATTTGGTAGAGTACTGAGGGTAACAGAATTCGGTTTTCAAGCAGGATGGATTTGTTTTTTACAGAATTGAGTATCACAAAATTCTTAAAGATGTTATCCTCTACATTAGGCGTCACGTTTTTCCAGCTTTCCGGAAACTGCATGGAAGCGGGCTTGAGAATACTGCCGCTGTGTTGCAGGGCCTCGCGTTTAACTGCAAACCAGGAATTATTAAAATTAAGATCAAAACCTCCAACAATAACGTCGAGTTTTAGCCGGTTATCGGCAGCGTTAGCTGGATTTGAGATAACCTGATTCAATCCTGAAAAGTTTCCTCCGCCATAAGAGAAATAATCCTGGGAGGACATTTCCCGGGAACAGAATAGGAGTAAGCCAATAAAAATAAGCGTTCTAAGGCTCATGCTTAAAACAAATATAACGAAATTTAGCTCTGTAAGGGTATAGTTTTGTTTCGCTGGTTTAGTTTTTAGGTTAAGTATATTTTGTTTTTTGAAAGTATTTTCCACTTAAACCGCTATCTTAGCGCCCACAAATTTTATTAGTATTTATGATCGATTTACCTCCATGTCCGAAATGTAAATGTGAGTATACCTATTCAAATGGTAGCCTGATTGTTTGTCCGGAGTGTTTTCACGAGTGGGAACAGGAATCAGAAAAGGCAGAAGAAACAACTGAGCTTTCTGAAGCAAAAATAGTGGATTCTAACGGCAACGAATTGAAAGATGGTGACACCGTGATCGTGATTAAGGATTTACCTGTAAAAGGTTCTTCAAAGTCGGTGAAGGCCGGAACAAAAGTAAAAAACATCAAACTGGTAGACGGTGATCACAATATCAGCTGCAAGATCGATGAGTTTGGCGCTATGGGACTCAAGTCTGAATTTGTGCGAAAAGCATAGTGTTCAGCCATTGATACTCTTCTTTTCTGGTATACTATGAGATTCTTTTTCTATCAAAATATGCAGAGACATTCTGGTTAAATTTTGAGCAACTTTCAGACGTATCACTTTTGGACATTCTGCCTGGTTAATACCTTCAGATCCAAAAGGTATAAACAGCAAAAACCCCTCATTTCTGAAGGGTTATTTACTAGGGGTTTTTAGCGGGTATTACTCTGATTTGATTATTTTTCGGGTAAGACGTGTGGTTTCGTTTGTCTGTATCTCAAGAAAATAAATGGCGGGCAATAAGTTCTTAATGTCGAGGTCGTTTAGAACTCCTAAGCATTTTCTTTGTTGAATCAACCTCCCGTCCAGAGATTTAATTCTTACGTCATAAGTGCCGATATCCTGATTTAATGAAAGTGTGAAGATTCCGTTATTCGGATTAGGTGCAATACTAGTAACCAGGTTTTCGGCTAAATTGTTTTCAGCGATCGAAACTTTTGTTCTTGGTTGAACAGTAGCTTGTCTTGTTCCTGGACATTGTCCCGGAGCGCCAACTATAACTGAATAAACTGTTGTTACCGAGGGGTTAACTATAATGCTTTGGCTTGAAGCAAATGACGTGCTATTACCAGATAAATACCACTGAAAAGAGGTGGGGGTATTTGAAAAAGACATGTT
>CAZMHW010000336.1:0-4767 GCA_964566105.1 uncultured Akkermansia sp. | reverse complement strand
GGTTCCATCAGTACCCAAGGCACCGTATTGAAAAAACAAAACCACCACTCCTGTTACCACAGGATTTGTAGCACTGGTATATTTGGAAGCATTAATAAATTCCGCTTTCTCTTTATCGCCATAACAGTTTGTTCCTCCTATATAACCTGCTTTGCCTGGTCCCTGCGGGCACTGTACGTCTGAAGAGGATGCTGTAGCACGACGGTAAGAAAAGAGAGTATCGGTATTGCTAAAATTACTTACACTGAAAGAGCAAGGTGCCGGATTGTTGGTACATAAAGTAGCTGCGCTAGCAGATAAATTCATGCGCAACGGTGCATTGGCCATAGCAGTTTGCATACGGGCACTCTGATCGTTGGTAAACATGTACAAACAATTATCGTACGAATAATCCATAAAATTCATAAACATGTCACCATTTGGTCCATTACTGCAAGTTACACTCGGGTAAGTCGGACAACCCGTATTCGCTTGCTGTTGCGTGGGTGTATCGTTACAAAAATCAGTACCACAGTTGGCATCGCCCCAAATGTGGCGTAACCCAAGCCAATGCCCTACTTCATGTGTTGCAGTTCTGCCTTTATCGTAAAACGAGGTCAGGGTACCTACATCTCCTATTGCCTTTGTCCAACACCACACCCCATCATCAGTAGCTGTACCCAGCCCATTGTTCATACCACTCAGTGTGGAACCCGCAGGAAAGGTGGCGTAACCTAATAAACCCACATTGGAATTAACATCGGTGATCCAGATATTCAGATAACGGGAAGGATCCCAAATGGTATTGGGTTTAACCGTGTTGTCAATAAAACTTTTGAAACTTGTATTGACTGTATAACTGGCAGGGTCTGACCATCCTTTGGAAACGTAACTAATCCTGTCAATCCCTTTTTCTGAAAGTGTAGTCCCATTCGGACTTTTTTCAGCCAGACAAAAACGAATGTTGCAATTGGCGATTAACGTTTGAGCAAAATTTGTGTTTGCAAAATTTGCCACATTGTAGCCTGTACCCGCGTAATCATCATTCAGCACAGTGATCTGAGAATTGATCTGCGCTTGTGAGATATTTGGAAATGTACCAACAGATTGTCCTCCATGAATAACATGAAAAATAACCGGAATGGTATAATTCGCACTCTGCTCCCTACCGTTTAAATTATTTTTTTTAAACTCTTCTACCTTGGCGTTAAACCAATCGTTCCAGGCCTGATCTGGAACTTCTGTTCCACAGCTTCTCTTTACAATTGGTTCGCTTTGCGATTTAACCATTAAAGAGATTACACAAAAAAGAGCAATGATCTTATTTTTCATAGTTTGGTATATAAATAATTAGATAAGGGCGTAGAACAATTACAGAGTGAAAATACAAAATAATACTATATCTGCAAGGGCATAAAATCGTATTAGGAACTGATCTTAATCAAATATTTTACCCGGGTTCAGAATGTAATTGGGATCAAATGTCTTTTTTATACCACGCATTACATCTAATTGAACATTACTGAATACAATGGGCAAATACTGCTTCTGTACTAAGCCTATTCCATGTTCGCCGCTAATTGTACC
Source organism: uncultured Akkermansia sp. (assembly GCA_964566105.1). Taxonomy (GTDB): domain Bacteria; phylum Bacteroidota; class Bacteroidia; order B-17B0; family Aurantibacillaceae; genus Aurantibacillus. The sequence continues at coordinate 3,201 of CAZMHW010000336.1, read as the reverse complement.
TCCCAGCGATTTACATAACTCAAATATTTCAGTAATTCCTTTGGGCAAATCATTTTCCCATACCTGATCACTCAGATCGCCTTTAATAATATTAACGTGCAGATTTCCATCACCCGCGTGTCCGTAACATACCGACTTAAACCCATATTTTGCGCCAATTTGTTTCACACCCCGCAGTAGTTTAGGCAATTCTGCCCTGGGCACAACTGTATCTTCTTCCTTGTATACACTGTTACTTTTAACAGCCTCCCCTACTTTTCTTCTTATTTTCCAAAGCGCGTTTTTTTGCTCAGCACTGTCGGCAAATAAAATCTCATCGCTCCCGTTTTCCTGCATCACTCCGCTAATTATCTCACAATCGTTCATCAACACATCCATATTGTTCCCATCCACCTCAATAAGGAGTAAGGCCTGCCATTCCGGCTTTACATCAAAATTAACCTCTCCCGAAAATTTAATACTCCAGTCTATGGCGTCTCTTTCCATAAACTCCATGGCGCTTGGGATAATTCCCGCACGAAAAACCTCCCCCACTGCCTGGCAGGCAGCTTCGGCACTTTTAAAAGGTACCAGCATCAGGAGGTCGTGTTTTGGTAACGGAATTAATTTAAATACGATTTTGGTAACAATACCTAATGTGCCTTCACTGCCCACCATAAGATGTGTGAGGTTATACCCGGTAGAGTACTTAAGGGTATTTGCCCCCGTCCAGATGACTTCACCATTTGGCAGAACCACTTCGAGATTAAGCACATAGTCCCGGGTAGTTCCATACTTCACGGCCTTTGGCCCACCACTACTATGAGCAATATTCCCCCCCAGACTGCAGCTTCCCCAGCTAGCCGGGTCGGGCGGGTAGAACAAGCCCACCTTCTTCACTTCTTCCTGAAACACATAATTTATAACTCCCGGCTCTACCATGCCTTGTAAATTGCGTTCGTCTATAGCCAGAATTTTGTTAAACTTTTCCATGCTCATAACAACCCCTCCTTTTACGGGCAAAGCCCCTCCACTTAACCCGGTACCTGCACCCCGCGTAGTTAAAGGAATTTTATGATCGTTGCAGTATTTTGCAACAGCGCTTACCTGCGCTACCGTTTGCGGTTTTACAACCATTTCCGGTAAAAAGAGAAAATCCTCCGTTTCATCCTGCCCGTATTTCTCCAGCTGTTCTTTATCCAAACCAACAAACTCCCTCCCCACGATGTCCTCGAGCTCCTTAAAGTTTATTGACGTTACTTTGTTATAATTATTCGCGATCATAAGTCGTATTGAATTTTAAAGTTACTAAGTTTGAAAACAGAATTCGTGTTCCATTTTAAAAAATTTGACCGTGTTTATTAACACCCATACACATACTCAGCTCTATGACGCCAAAATGGAACTGGTTAACCTCGGCCTCGGTTCACCCGACAAGCCCAACCACTACTCTTATGGTTTGCATCCCTGGTATATTGAAAAAGAAACCTACGAAAGTCAGTTACACGAACTCCGCATCATGGTGCACGAAAAACGCTGCCTGGCCGTTGGAGAATGTGGACTTGATAAACTGAGTAAGGTTGATTTTGAATTACAGGAAGAGGTTTTTATTGAACAGATCAAAATTGCCAATGAAATTAAAAAACCACTTATCATTCACTGCGTTAAGGCTTTTAACGAACTTATCAATTGCCTGAACTTAAACGATAATAAGGTTCCGGTAATCGTTCATGGTTTTAATAACAACGAAAATATAGCCCGTATTCTTGTGAATGAAGGTTTGTATTTTTCTTTCGGAAAAGCCCTGCTGGGCTACGAATCAAATGCAGCTAAAGCCATTAAAAATGTAGGAAGGAAGAATTTTTTCCTAGAGACCGACGATGCCGATATTTCCATCAAATACATTTACAAAAAGGCCGCAGAGTTGCTGGGTATTGACGAAGAAATAATCAGACAACAATTACAGAGCAATTTTGAAAAAGTGTTTAACTTTAAACTGTAATTAATTATTAAGGAAATACTAAAAGCTCAACGAACAATTAAGATGGATACAGGTTGGATGGAACGAACCTCCTTATTGGTAGGTGAAAAAGGACTTGAAAAATTAAACAACGCTCATGTGCTCATTGTTGGACTTGGAGGAGTTGGATCTTATGCTGCTGAGGCCATTGGCAGAAGTGGTGTGGGCAAAATGACAATTATTGACGGAGATACGGTTGACCCCACTAACAGAAACAGGCAATTGCAGGCTTTAAGCAGTACCCACGGACAAAATAAAGCGTTGTTAATGGGCGAACGTCTTAAATTGATTAACCCGGAAATTGAATTAAATGTGATTGACCAGTTTAAGAATCCTGACGACATGAAAGCTTTTATGGCTCAGAAATTTTCGTATGTGATTGATGCTATTGACAGCATCTCTCCCAAACTTTACCTGCTGCAGACTGCCTATTATAATAACCAACGGATTATTTCCAGCATGGGTGCCGGTGGAAAAATGGATCCTACTAAAATTAAAGTGGTGGACATAGCACAGACAAATATCTGTCCCATGGCTCAATATGTGCGCAAACGCCTGCGTTACATGAACATCTATAAAGGAATTAAATCGGTTTACAGCACTGAGATACCTGCCAAATACTCCATTATGAAAACCGATGGCAGTAAATATAAAAAGTCGGCCTACGGTACAATTTCATACCTGCCCGCTGCATTTGGCCTCACCTGTGCATCGGTGGTCATCCGCGATCTGGTAGGCTGGAAAGAAGTGAATACAGGCCGGGTTTCTGGCCATAAATAAAATCATTAAAAAGCCCCTTACGTTAACTCGCAAGGGGCTTTCTTTTAAAGTGGGAAATTAATTACCTGAAATAATATAGTATTTATTGAACTCATTTACGGCATTAACTACGGTTTGTTTGTTAAAGGTAAACTTATCAAAGTCACTCCAGATCATTGGCTGATCTTTCATAAAGTCTTTAAGATCTCTTTTATAAAACTTGGTAGAGATTTTTTGAATCTCTTTCAGTTTCACATCTTCTCCTTCGGCACGTGTATCTTGTGCAAAGTAAACCGATTCGATTCCAGGATTTCCATCAATTTTTCCATTAAACCTGTATTCGAAAAAGTTTAATCTGCCCTGTGCGAGACGTTCAACATAAAAATTTACGCCATCATAAGGGATCAATATAAAATGTTTGTCGCCAAAACCATAAGCTTTTG
>CAZMHW010000335.1:0-4770 GCA_964566105.1 uncultured Akkermansia sp. | reverse complement strand
CTACAAAGGAGAGAACGATAAAGCCATTTCCCAAATTACCCGCCCATAAACGTTCACCAACATGATCAATCGTATCCATAAAGTTTCTTTAATTTGTCTGAGGTTTCGCGTCGTTGTATTTACTTGGGCATTTCATTAAAATATCGTTGGCGTGGAAATTATCGCCTTGCATTTTTCCGATCAAAACAATTTGTTCACTTTTTTCAAAGTCCTGTGGTTTACTTTTATGTAACACAACATGTTTTACCACTCCTTTGTTATCGATCATACTGAACAGAAATTCGTCAGGGTTAACTTTAGGGTCGTAAATCTGTGGCTGATTTTTATCCAATTTACCTACTACATGGTACTCTTTGTCAGGATTTGAAATGGCCTCGGTAAAATCCGCATAAGTACTTGTATTTTTAAGTGACACAAAAATAACACCGATTGCTACCGCAATGACAATAATTCCTAGAATGTGTATTTTTTTCATGATGCTTTATTCCTTTATCTGTACTAAAAAACCTGAACGAATCCGGTCTTTATTTTAAATTATTGACTTTATCCTCTATCTTTTTTAATTTTCTTTCAATGTAAACCAGAAATATTACGAGAGACAGGAAAATGATACCGATTACCGAAATGACCACGTAAATTTTTCCATTTTCTCTCAAACTGTCTGCCATCTGAGGTCCGGATTCGGTAATCATTTGTTGTGCCTGTGAAACAAGTGATACACAGATAAATAGTAAACTTAGAATTTTCTTAATCATTTAATTTTTCTTTAATAAAACTGATACGGTTCTTTATCTCAAACAACCAAAAACTAAATAATACCCAGCCAATCACCGCCGGATAAAACACCATACGCATATTGTCGTTCAGATCGTATTTTGAAAAAGCGGGATTGCCACCGTTACCGGGGTGCAGGGAGTCTGTTAATCTTGGTAACACCATAATAAACACATTCATCATCACAAAGGCAAACACATTATAAACTGCCGAGATTCTTGCGCGTTTTAATTCATCGTCGATAGACGACCTCAAAATAAAATACGCCAGGTAAATTAAAATACTGATGGCCACTCCGTTTAGTTTCGGATCCTGAAAGGTCCACCAGGTTCCCCAGGTATATTTAGCCCAGAGCGATCCTGTTGCCAGCCCGGGAAGACTAAAAAAGAATCCTACCAGGGAAGCGTTATAAGCTTTGGTATCCAACTGAAGGTTGGTAGTGCCAAGTGCTCTTATGCTATAAATGAGGGAAACCGTCATCATGAAGATCATGGCGAACCAAATGGGTACATGGTAATAAATATTGCGGATGGTTTCGTTTAAGATGTCCAGTCTTGGTACATTGTTCAATAAACCCCAGATGAGGGTGTACAGGATAAGTACAACAGAAAGTATTTTGTAGGCGTGTTTCATGCAAAGTTGATAGTTGATAGTTGATAGCTTACCTGTGACAAGGAATGTTTTACCGCCCTTTCCCATGTAAACCAGTAACTATAAACCTCTGACTATAAACCCAAATTAATCGCGCCAAAGATAAGGAAATAAAAGGAAAGAAAGGGCCAGGGTTAAAACATTTAAAGCCACCAAAATCACAATAAAATCAAAACCCACTCCGGCCCATTCCAGGCCATCTACCGCCTGTTTACTTAAACGAATAACTACCAGGATCAGTGGCATCAGAACCGGGAAGCTCAAAATGCTCATAATGGCAAAATTGCCGCTGGCCTTACTCGAAATGGCACTCATTAAACTTAAAATACCCGCCAATCCACTCGAGGCCAAAATAAGCACGATAAAGAAAAGACTCAGGTTTTCAACCTCGTTTTTTATAAAAAATGCATAAAAGAAAAATGTAACAAAACTCAGGCACAACATAAAAACCATGTTGTAGAGAATTTTGGCAATAATAAACTGTTGGGGACTGTAATGCAGGAAGTTAAACAGAGCCTGTCCCCCTGTCTCCTTTAAAAAACTCTTGCCGCTGATCGTTACCGATGTAAATAGGGTAATCACCCAAAAGAGGGCGTTCCAGGTGGGCTTGTCGAGCTTACCTTTAAAACACAGGGCGCTCACAAAAATAGTACCTATCACGTAAACCAACACACCGCCTATGGTGGATTTTTGGCGAAATTCGAGAAGGAATTCTTTTTTTATTAAAAAAGACAACATTCTGCAAAGCTAATATCTTAAAACCACAAATCCATGCATTATCTCTTTATTCCCATCCGTAAACTGTATGAGGAAATAATAGGTTCCTTCCGGCAATCTGGAGTTCCCAAAATGCACACTATTAACATTTGGTCTGCCATCCCACGAATTGTCATAATTATCCTTGATATACACTTTATTGCCCCAACGGTTAAAAATTGTAAGGTTTAGTTTTCTTCCCTGAAGTCCTTTTATTTCAAAAACATCGTTTATTCCATCATCATTGGGACTAAACCCTTCTGGAATAAATAATTCTATTATTCCGATTTCAAAAAGCGTAGGTTCATTATTATTCGTTGGGTCTCCGTCCTTATCCGGATCCCATACAAAACCGGTATTCGAACTGTCGCTTAACAGTTGGTTAGTGGGGCTGTTGGCAAAACCAATAACCGAATTTTTCAGACTTCCGTAAAACCCATGAGGGTCTAAAAGCACTATAAAAACAAGCGTATCCCGCCTGCCGGCAAACAGAGTGCTTGAGTTGGGCGCGGTCAGACTTAGTTCTGAACGTCCGTCAAATAATGGGTTTGGTTTTAGTCCGCTCCCTGAAGAATTTAACCTTTGTCCTCCTTCAATAGAATAAGTGCAGGGCGAAGGGAATGTCTGACTGAGATCGTCATACAGTGAAACATTTTTAAAATCCTGCGAAGAGCCGTTAACCGCGGTTACTGAAAAGCTAATTTTGTAGTAATTGCCGTTAAACAGTTCAGGAATACTACAGGCCTTGGTTACCCCAAAATTTGAGCCGAAACATTCTTCTGTCTGAATCAAAACTGTTGTGTAATTTGTACAACCTGAGTTCTGTAGCGCAAGGGTATACGAAGTAGTGACCGAAGGCGTAATCACTACTACACTTCCAGTCTGGTTAACAGGTAACCAGGTATAACTCGTCCCTCCCCCTGCTGTGAGTGTTACAGATCCCCCGCTGCAAATTGTGGTAGCGGAACTAAACACTATCGGAACCGGAAGATTAATAACATTAACTGTAACTGCCTGTACGGATTTACAACCCATAGAGTTTGTTCCACTAGCCAGATAAACACTGGTTACCGAGGGAGTAACCAAAATAGTCGGCTGCGCCGAAAATGTATTGTTGGAAGTCCACCCTAAAAGTTCTCCTCCGGCAGCAGTTAGCGTTACTGTGTTTCCGGCACAAACACTTGAAGGGGAAATACCGGTAATAAGATTGGGCAAGGGAAATACCTCCAGTGTTGTTTGAGAAGACGACTGACAAATGCCATTGTAACCAGTAACAGTATAAGCAGTGGTTGACGATGGTGTTAACGTAACAGTTGCCCCAAAACTGTTTCCAGGGATCCAGATATAAGAAGACGCTCCACTTGCAGAAAGTGTTGCTGTGCTTCCAGCGCACAACGTATTATTTGAACTACTCAAAGTAAGCGTTGGAGTGGTGTTTACAGAAATGGTAATGGCGCTACTCCCGGAACAAACTCCTAATGTGGCTACTACACTATAAACAGTTGTTACACTTGGATTAACAGACACAACAGGTCCTGTAGACGGACTTACCGCCGCCGAGGGAAACCACGTGTAACTTGCAGAACTGCTCACAAGTAAATTCACGGATGGTCCGGGAAAACAACTCAGTGTTGTTGATGGAATAATATTAACAGGAACCGGTCCGATGCTATTGGACACTGAGATGGTAGACGTGGCGGAGCAACCTGTAACCGTATCCGTAAGAACAGCCGTATAAACGCCGGCCGCGTTTACCTGTACCGAAGCTGAAGAAACACTGCCAATAATACCAGGTCCGGCCCAGATCGTTGAATAGTTAGTTGAGTTAGATCCGAGATAAAGCTGCGTAACAGCATTGTTACAATCAATGTTACCACCCGATGTCAATGTTGGGCTGAGTGGATTCAGTATCAACACTGTTGCGCTGCCGATACATCCCAGATAATCGCCTGTAACCGTATATATACCTGTAGTTAACGGATTTAAAGTAATTGTTTGCGCAGTCAAATTTCCCGGATTCCGGGTATATGTATTGGATCCGTTCGCTGTCAAGGTAACTGTTGCTCCGGCGCAGATGACCGAAGGAGTTGAATTTGCAGTCAAAGTAGGGCTATTGACAACAGAAAGAAGTTTTGTTATCGTTGCGGTGCAACCTAGCGCATTCATTCCCACTAATGTGTATACCACACTGCTTATGGGTGGCAGTAAGTTAAGGATCGGACCAACAGTAGTACCTGGAAACCAGGAATAAGAAACAGCTCCATTTGCGGTATAAGATGCAGGGGAGTTGTTACACAAGGTGGAACTAAGCGGATTGATACCGAGAACGGGTAATGAATTCACTACTACTGTATTGATAATTGAACTGGTGCAACCAAAACTATTATTTCCTGTTAAGGTATAGACAGTTGTAGCACTGGGCGTTATTGTTACAACCATTGCAGTTGTATTTAGCCCCCATGGCTGCAAAGTATAGCCCAGGGCTCCAGACATAGAAAATGTAACCGGTGCCCCAAAACAAACTGTTGAAGATGAGGGCACTAAAGCTAAAACAGGTGTTTTCTGCAAAATAAGATCCAGTGTCTTCGT
>CAZMHW010000334.1:0-4775 GCA_964566105.1 uncultured Akkermansia sp. | reverse complement strand
CTATACGGATGTAATATTCCGGGGGCATCGGTCTTACAACTACTTCTTCAAGCTGAACCGCACTGGCTTCCAGTTTTATTTCAATATTGCCCGTGATGGAGTTTACCACAATCAGCCGGGGTTTATAACCGAAGTAACTTACGTAAAGGGTGTCATCTTCACTCCCCGCAGGAATGTACAAGTCAAATTTACCTTGTTCGTTGGTGACAATTCCTATCATGGTTTTTTTCAGGGCCACTGTGGCAAATGACAGAGCTTCCCGGCTCTTGCTATCCATAACACTTCCCGAGATAAGTCGTTTCTCCTGACCCTGGCCGGACAGTTGGAAAAGAAGAAAACTGAATAGAACCAAACGTTTTGTGGTAATATAATGCATACTTAATTGGATTAAAGATTTGACATTAAGTCAAATTTAAAATTTATTTGTGCTGACTGGTATTTTTCTATGAGAATGGTAAAAGACAAGGATGAGATGAGGATTTAAAGGGATAAACCAGATGGTACTTTCTCACAAAGTCTTCTTTGTCTGTTTGTGCTAAGGAAAACAACTGAATTTTTTGTGAAGTCAGGAAAAGAATAAGGTCAAAAAACAACTTTGTTGAGATAGGTCTGTAAAAAGAAACGAGGCCCAAACACACACCCGGGCCTCGTTGATTAGAGCAATAAATTGCTTATGAACAATCGGGTCAAAGATAAACTTAGTTCGTTCGCATTACTTTGATTTATATCAAGAGAAAAATGCACCCTTCTTTAAAAGGAAATGTCCGCCGGTTTCTTTTGAAAACAGGACTCCGAAACGCTTGGTATATAAGCCTTTCAGGGAATGTCATGTAATTGTCATGGAAATGCTAAAAACAGCCCGCGTAATTTTTAGATGAATGCCCCGGAAAATTAGACGAAGGCCCTGGTAAATTTTACTTGCCGTTGACCGGGCTTGAAAGAATAGTAAAGGAACCATTCAATGTAAAATCAAAACGGCTTTTGTCTCCGTGGTTTAGATGCTGGATGTTGAAAGAAGGGTTGTGTTTTCCATCTTCTGTGACCGGAAAAACTGCTACCTTATAAGTACCAGGAGGGAGGTTTTTGTGACTGAAAGAAGCCGGATTTCTATGCACAAACTCTTTCATAATTTCTTTGTCAGAGGCATCGCTTACAACGACCAGCAATTTTTTTTCCTGTAACCAGCTCAACTCTGAATTTTGCTGTGGTTGATTGGAGAGGTCAGAATAAGAAATGCCGACCCTGATTTCATGCGTTTTCCCTGTTGGTAAAAACACTTTAAATTCTATTTTTCTGCTGCCGTAAAGCTCCTTGCCATTGTTGGGTGTTTCAGGTGGACAATGCACCTCGCTGCCGGGTTGTGAGCCGGGACAGTTGCGGTCAGCTCCTTCCAGGTTTCCTGTTTCGGTATAGGTAAATTTAAAGGAATTGTTTTTTGAATTAAAAACTACCGGAGCCGAGGTGTTAACATTGTACTGGATGGTGCACAGATCTCCAAATTTATATTCACTCATTAAGCGTTCAAAACTCCTCAGACTATAATTTTTTTTACCTGAGCAATCCCCACCGGGACAAGGTTCCGGCCAGCTGGCTTTTTCTTTTTGTAAACTGATGTGCTTAAAAAAAGTACCGTATGAAAATGTAAGATCATACGCATGTGCCGGTAAACTCAGAAAATCCTTGGAGGGCAATAGGATAATCGGGACAATCAATTTGATTTTAGGTTGCGTTGGGTCAGATAATACGACGTTAAAAACCCTGAAAACAGAGTCCTTTTTAAGTTTTTGGACATCAATGATAAGTTTCACCGAAGAGCTGGCTCCTGCTTTGAGCGATACCGCCTTTTTACTGCTGTTACTTAAATAACCAAGAGTGGGGCTTTCAGTCACATTAAAGTCCAGATTTTTTTTGGAGGTATTGGTCACATTAAAACTCAGGCTGTTTTTCTTTTCATCTTTCAGGCAATACACGAGCGGGCAGGGATTTTGTTTTATCTCGGTATTAAAACTGTAATGTTTGTCGGATGAAAAAACATAATAGAACGGGTAAAAATATTTTTCGAGTGCTGCGAGTTTTGCTTTATTGCTGGCATTTACGCCAAGGCCGGGATGGCCATTGAGAAAAGCGAAGATTTCGGGATAGATCTGTTCAGGGTATTTTTGCACTTCGGCTAAAAAGAGGCGACGGGCATCGAAAAAATCGGTGAGGGCAGCAATGTTTTTGAGTTCATCGTTGGTAGCGGTTCCCCTGATCGGAATTTCAGGATAGGCTTTTTCAGCGCTCAGTTTCGGAAATTTAAGTTTTGCCTCCGCGTAAAAAAATTTCTGTGCGGCGTAAAAATTGTCTGAAAATTTAACCGTTCCTGTAAACGCAAAAAGTCTTGCGGAGAGAAACATGATAAAAATCAAACTTGTCCAACTTTTTCCAGGTTTATTCATAAAGCTTGCAGGTACAATAATACAAATTAAGCACAAGATTTAAGATTTTGTTTAAGATTTAATTCCATTCACTAATTAAAACCCTTGGTTCAATCATTGACTTGTGTGTGAGGATTTGTTTGGTCTGGTTTTTGTCGAATTTTGTACAAGCAAATTAGTTACACGCAAAAGTTAAGCAATTTTAATAATTACCATTTCTTATACAATAAATTAAAGATATAAACGTTTAAAATCTAACCCATGGAAAACTCAATTGGACAACGTATCAAAGAACTCAGGACTCACTACAATTTGAGTGTTAAGGAGTTTGCAGCTAAATGTGGCTTATCACACGTAGCTATTTTTCACCTTGAAAATGGAAAAACCAGTAAGCCGCACCGCAGTTCGCTGCAGCGAATGGCCTCTATTTTTGGAACCACCGCCGACTGGCTCCTGTTTGGTAAAAACGACATGTTACCGAATGGTACTAAAGAAATTTACTCTGAAAATAACGATCAGGAACATTTCTGGAAAGACGAAGCCTATCTGGAGATAAAAAGTAAAAACCTGATGCTGGAAAAGGAAATTGAACGCCTCTGGCAAATGCTCAGTCATTTTACCACCGGCACCAAACCAAATTTTGAACGGATCAGGGATGCGGGATAGTGAATAGCTTTTCACCCTGAAATGTATTTTGCGTTTTTTTCGAACAGAGAATTTAATGCATGCAGATCTTTACTGCATATATTGAATCTGTAATAGCGTTTGATTTACAGCGCAAGAATATTCTCTCAGTTCTTTGTCTGATGTATCCAGAAAACGACCTTATTCTTAAGAACTATGTTTTTGTTTGGAGAGGTCGTGCAACTGAGTTGTATTTTAGTAAAAACACACAAACTGTATATAAATAACATACACGTTTAGAGTCGTATAAAACTCTAAAACCTCCACTTTTGCCTTATGTCTAAAGTTCACATAGGGAAGAAGATCAAAGAGGTTTGGCGGAAGTCCCGTTTGAAAGGAACGGAGTTCGCTTCTTTGATCAACCGAGACAGGCAAGTGATCTACGACATTTTTAAACGAGAGTCTATCGATACTGAATTACTTCAGCAAATCAGCAAGGTACTCAATCACGATTTCTTTAGTTATTACAGCAACGACCCTTTGATTATTAAAGACCCTCGGGATAAATTCGGTTATGCCACAAAAGACGAACTGGCTCATGTGACCCGTGATATAGAAAGTTTTATCAAACAAGAATTTTCAAAATTGCGTGAGGAATTGGGCATCAAAAAGACAGGCTACAAGCCATCAAAAAAAACTTCTAAACGCGGTAAAAAATAGGTGTCCTTATTCTCCGGTGGTTGAGGTACTTGAATTTACCGTGTTGTCGCGTGTGCCTTCGAGGACCTCAGGCACCAGGCTATTTCCGGTGGTTGAGGTACTCGAAACCAACGTATTGTCGCGTGTGCCTTCGAGACTTGTACTGAGCTGGTCGAAGTATACTCAGGCACCAGAATTTTCTCGGGTGGTTGAGGCACTCGAAACCACCACACTTAAATCTCTATAAGCAATGGCTAATTCAGGAAGCTTATCGAATTCTCCATTTATAAGTGCTTGTTTCTTTTTTCTGCTCCAACCTTGTATTTGTTTTTCTCTGTGAAATGCCAAATCTACTCGTGGAAACTCCTCGTAGTAAACGAGCTTTACCGGTAAACGTTTTTTTGTATGATTTGAGCCTTCACCATTCTGATGTTGTAATAAACGTAATTCTAGGTTCTGAGTGCTACCTGTATAGTAGCTGCCGTCAGAGCATTCGAGTATGTATACGTATCCTTTCATATTCTTTTGTGCGTTCGGAACTTGTACTAAGCTTATCGAAGTAACCTCAAGCACCAGGGTATTTCCGGTGGTTAAGGTACTCGAAATTACTGTATTTTCGCTTGTGCCTTCGAGGACCTCAGGCACCAGGGTATTTCCGGTGGTTGAGGTCCTCAAAACCACCGCATCACCATGAGCGCTCCCGATACTTGTACTGAGCTTATCGAAGTAAGCTCTGGAATTGATTCTATTCAGGTAAATAAAAAAGCCCCATTCTTAAACGAATGGGGCTTTTTGTTTTGAGATTTATCAAAGACTGTGCTTATTTAGCAACCACCACTTTCTGGTGAATGTTAACATTGTCTTTTTGACCAGTGATAAAATAAACACCTTTTGCAAGATCGTTTATTTGTACCTGGTAATTAGTTGCTGCAGTTAAATTAAACACACGGATGGTTTGTCCCAGTTCGTTGCTCAAGGTAAGAGTCACCTCTGCATTGGCATGTACCATAAACTCACCGTTGTTTGGATTTGGAT
>CAZMHW010000333.1:3716-4779 GCA_964566105.1 uncultured Akkermansia sp. | reverse complement strand
ACGTGCTACCATGGTAACAGTTGTTTGCCTCCAATTGTGAGCTACCTCCAGAGGTGGATTGGTAATCCCATACAAGCGGACTAAAAAAAACAAAATTATCCAGAAGCGGATGTCACCTAAACTATTTTTAAGCTTAATCAATCTGTGTTTTTGTGTAAGAGGTTTCTGTTATTTCGTTTTGAAGTTAAGACGAAATTTTAAATCTCTTCCTAAATTCTTTCTTATCGAATTTAATCACAAGTTCTAGTTCTTTCTCCTGAGGATCTAACGTAAATTCGCTTTCGCTGTTAAATTTATCAATAACATAATTTCTGGTCTTGCCCAGCAACACTATTGAAGTTGAAGCATTCAGTTTACCAAGGGCGGCAACTGTCATTTTCCTGTTTTCAGACAGCGTTACAGAAACCAGGCCTTGTTCGTCATTAAATTTTTTACGCGCATACATCAATCCTCTTTTGGTAATAGGTTTGTTTTCCAGATGGGTTGCAAATCGTTGTGACAGTCCTATATCATTTTTTGCACGAAGCAAGGGAACAGTGTCCAACGGACTCTCCTTCCAGATTCTGATATAATCCACATAAAAATTATTCGGAAACACCGTGCTTTTGTCGGGCCCTGGTTTAAATGCCCTTCCATCAGCGGCAATTTGTGTGTTTAGAAACAAATTCATAGGGTTTGGCATGGTTCCTTTAAAATAAGCAATAGGATAGCCATTCACGTACCACAAAATTTCATCGGGCTTCCATTCAAGAAGCATGATGTTAAATCCATCGTGGAGATATTCAGACACCGGCATCCAGCCTCCCCAGTTCGTTTTAATTCCCAGCTTGTTTCTGTATCCGTTATCACAACCGTAAGGACAATGCATGTCTACGTGAATCAGATTGTTTTTTTCCCCTTTCAATTCAAAGGCATCAATCTCTTCGTTTTTGTTGCCTCCATAAAACCAAAAGGCAGGCCAGACACCTTTTCCTTCTTCCACTTTAAATTTCAATTCGTATAAGCCATAATGAAATTTTTGCTGAGAAATGCCGCGCACTTGTTGAAAGAACACGTCCTAGAG
>CAZMHW010000333.1:0-3706 GCA_964566105.1 uncultured Akkermansia sp. | reverse complement strand
AAAGGATACTGGTAGTCTTTAACTGTGATTTTTGTTTCTTTAATAAAATTACTGTCTATTTCATGAGGTCGGATTTTGTATACCGAGTCCTTTTTTAACATCACAAAATTTACGAGCCCGTCCTCCAGTTTTACATTGGCATCGTTGTATCTGAAGTTCTGAGCCATGTTCACGTTAGTCCAGGGACCCTTCCAATAGGCCGTGTTTAAGCTGGTTTTGTTAAACTCATCTCCACCAGAATAGACAAATGTTTTAAGAGTGTCGGAAGTAATCTTAAATAAAAGTTGCCCGTTGACTTCAGCAGCCAACAACACATACATCAGAATAAATAACCTGTTCATAACAAATTTCTATTCATTGTCTTGTGCGAAATTCTCTCTTTGTATCATCCAAAACACAAAGAAGACTGCTTAAGCAATGAATGCTATTTTAATTATTCAAGGCTAATTTACTCTTTTATTACAGTGCTGGTAATTCGTTCTCTTCCTTTTGTAAGAACTAATTTGTAGGCTCCTGAAGATAAGCCGCTTAAGTTGATGGTTTTTTCGTTGAGGCCATTCACAAAATGCCCTGAATCGTTCAACACACTTTTGCCAAACACATCATAGATAAAATAAAAATAGTCGCCTTCACCAGTGCTTGTGAAAGCCATGATTATTTTTTGCTGAGATGGATTAGGGTAAACCAACAGAGAAGGTCCAGAAGTTCTGTTTTCTTCAATACCCTGGCAGCCCATCACACTGATAGTAATGGCAGCGCGGGCATAACATCCGTTGGGGAAGGACGTGTTTACAGAATAGGTGTGATTAGCAACAGGTGTTATCACGGCTGTATTACTTGTTTCTCCTGTATTCCACGAATAGTTGCTGGCATCGCTACTTGCGGTTAGGGTAGTGCTTTCACCCATGCATACTAAAGTTGAACCGCTTACGCTGATGGTTGGAGAGGGTTTCACCGTCAGGGTTATTTCTTTGGAACTCAAACAGCCATTTGGGCTAAACCCACTTACCGTATAAACACTCGTTGCTAAAGGACTCAGAAGCACCGTGTTCGTAAACGCACCTGTGCTCCATGTAAATGTACTAATGCCGTTTGCTTTTAAAGTAAGGGAGGCGTTGCGGCAAACACTGTTACCGCCCGTGAAGCTTATCACATCTATTGGATGAACCACTACGCTCACCGAAAAACTGTTTACACAAGAATTGTTTGTCACTGTATAAGCATACACCGCCGTTTTTGACATGTTGGAGGAATTAACCAGTGTTTCGTTTGGATTCAGTGATTGTGGCACCGTAACGGCTGCATTCGAAATTCCCGGAACAGCCGCACGTGTCCACATTAGGGTGGAGTTGGTCATGTTAGCCACTGCCGCATAACTAAAATTACTGCCTGAACAAATATCCGGAGCTGCCAAAGGACTCACAAGAGCCGGAAAGGGAGTAAAAGTAAATGTAATAGGATTGGAGGCATTCCCATTTGCGATAACTGAAAGAGAATAACTCCCATTTGGGATGTTTGGCGGCAGATCAAAAAGAGTTGTATCCGCTAAGGTTCCCGTCATCACACCCGTGTGATTCCAATTATACGTTCTGGCATAATAAACATTGGCGCCCGAGGTTAAACGCACAATGGGAAAATTGGTATTCATTTGCCAATCGTCGCCATAACAAGACCCTTCACAAATGCCATTAAAAAGCAGTCCTGTTAAGGTAAAAGTATTTGTGCAAGGTTTTTGTGTAACTGCAGTAATTGTTGGTTTACCAGCAGCCAACGGAGCTCCGTTCGGTTTATAGATATAGTAATCCTTTTTATTCTGTCGTGATAACATCACGTTACCATCCGGTAAATTGAGCATGGTGCCGTTAAACGCCGTATCTAAAATAGAAGTTCCTCCCCCGGGCGCGGGCAAAGAGGCAAAAGAATTGCTGAGGTAATCAAACTCATAATAATAAGTAGGTGAAAGAAAAACGCTTCCTGTTGCAACGGGTTTAGGTCCGGCTGAAAAAATAATCTTTCCATCAGGAAGCATAGAACCTGCCACGTCGGGGGCTCCGTTATTTCCAGGGATGGTTGGCCCGCTTGTCCAGGATCCTGGACTAGTATTTCCCGACGGAGTATAAAAAGCCGTATTGCCAAGGGAGCCTAAAAACATAGCGCGTCCGTCAGGCAATAAAAAAGCCGGACCTGTTTCAAAACCATAGGGATCGTAAAGGTTAGACGGAGTAGAAGCGTCTGTTACCCATTGATTTAAAGAGGGAATGTAGCGTTCGGAATTTGTACTGCCAATATCCACGAACAAAACGCTGTTATCCGGTAATTTTATCCAGGTGGATTCGTTATGTCCGGCAAGTGTGTTTGGTCCATTCGTAAAGGTGTTCGTAGCCGGATTGTAAACAATTACTTTATTGAAAGACGTCAATGCGGCTTGCATAACTTTTCCGTCGTCCAACATGACAGAGCATGCGTCGCCAAAATAATTAGTCGTACCAGGAAGTTGTGTCCAGCTGTTAGTAACAGGATCGTACAACTCTCCATCGAAAAGACCTGTACCATATTCCCCACCTGCTATGTATATTTTTCCGTTTTTTAATGTTTGTGATGAAAAATACAAGCGTGTATCTTTCATAGGCGCCACTCGCGACCAGGTTCCGTTGATGTAACTGCCATTGCTGTTTGGAGTAAGTTTATTCCACATGTTGCCAATACGATCTCCTCCTCCGTTCGTTGTTTTACAAAGAACAGAGCCATCAGAAAGCAATAACATGAGGCTCCCCGAAGAGTCGGGTGCCGAGGTGGCTACGGCCGTCCAGGTACTCTGTGCATAATAAGAAAAGTGGATCAAACAGAAAGACGCAAGAACTATGCGCGTAAAAAAAGTCGATTTGCTTTTTTGAAGGGTAAATCTTTTTTTCATATATGATTATATAAGTTACATTTCAAATGTAAACACTTAAGATAATCATAAACCTCACCATCCACAAGTGGTTAGATTTTTTAAATAGCTGGTTTAAGAAAAAATTACTAGTCGTTAAGTTTCAACACGGCCATAAAGGCGCTTTGCGGAATCTCAACGTTACCAACCTGCTTCATCCGTTTTTTACCTTCTTTTTGTTTTTCAAGTAATTTACGTTTACGGCTGATATCCCCACCATAACATTTTGCCGTTACGTCTTTACGGATAGCCCTTATAGTTTCACGGGCAATGATCTTTGCTCCGATAGCCGCCTGGATAGGAATTTCAAATTGCTGACGGGGAATTAGTTCTTTTAATTTTTCACAGATCTTTTTACCGAACTCGTAGGCATTGCTGCGGTGAATTAAGCAGGATAAAGCATCTACCGGTTCACTTTTTAAAAGAATGTCAAGTTTTACCAGATCCGAATCGCGCATGCCGGTAGGATGATAATCGAAAGAGGCGTATCCTTTTGAAATGGATTTTAATCGATCAAAAAAGTCAAATACAACCTCACCCAAAGGCATTTCAAAAATCAACTCCACTCTGTCTGCGGTTAAATAATGCTGATTAACGATCTGTCCACGTTTTTCGATACACAAACTCATTACCGGGCCTATAAAATCAGACTTGGTAATAACGGTTGCTTTAATGTAAGGTTCTTCGATATAATCAATACGACCCGGATCAGGAAGATCACTGGGATTATTTACTGTAACAACTTCTCCATCTGTTTTATGCGCGAGGTACGAC
>CAZMHW010000332.1:0-4810 GCA_964566105.1 uncultured Akkermansia sp. | reverse complement strand
TTGTATGGTAACACGGTTATGGGTCTGGCACCAACAATGAAATCGGTTGATAATATTGAACTTGCGGATCTGAAGGACTACTACGCTAATTATTATTCACCGTCTGTTACCAACCTGGTAATTGTGGGGGATGTGGAAGAAAAA
This sequence comes from uncultured Akkermansia sp., assembly GCA_964566105.1. Lineage (GTDB taxonomy): Bacteria > Bacteroidota > Bacteroidia > B-17B0 > Aurantibacillaceae > Aurantibacillus. The sequence goes on along the minus strand of CAZMHW010000332.1, from coordinate 4,666 downwards.
GATGTACTGACGAAACTAGACTTTCTGAATAAATGGGCCGCAAAAGAGGTTGTTGTTCAACCTATTCCGGAACCTGTGACACCAACAGAGCCACGTTTCTTTATCTATAACAAATCCCTGGCACCTTCCTCTGTAATTACTATGGGATATCCGTCTTTAAAATTTGACGCAACCGGCGATTATTACAAGAACAGAATTGCCAACTTTGTGTTTGGTGGTGCCTTTAACAGTCGCTTAAACCTTAATTTAAGGGAAGATAAAGGTTATACTTATGGAATTCGCTCAGGATTTAACGGTGGTAAATATGCCGGAACTTTCCAGATCAGTGCTTCGGTAAAAAGAAGTTCTACCGCTTTATCTTTAGCTGAAATTATTAAAGAATTTAAGAAATACGAAAAAGAGGGTATTACTGACGCTGAATTGGCTTACACTAAAAGCTCACTTTTAAATACAGAAGCCATTAAGTATGAAAACCCTTATCAAAAAGCGGATTTCCTAACCAGTATTGCGCGTTTTAACCTGGACAAGGATTATACAGCCAAACAAAACCAGATCCTTAAAAGTATGACCAAGGAAGACGTGAATCAGCAGATTAAAAAGTACTTTGATTCTAACAAATTAACTACCGTAGTGGTAGGTGATAAGTGGATTGTTGAAAGTTTGCTTGATAAAGCTTCAAAAGAGGCAAATAACAAAGAGGTATTAAATAAGGTTAAATTAAAGAAAATTTCTATTGATTAATTTATGTAAATACGCAATCTTTGCGTCATTATATAAAGTATGCTAATCCATTAATATAAAAACCACTAAGTACAAACCTTAGTGGTTTTTTTTCAACTAACATCAAAAAAAATGAAAAAGGTCACCACAGTATTGTTTATTTCCATTTCGGCTTTTGTTTTCGGACAAAACATGCAGGTTCAGAACATGGTAAATTATTTAAGAAATAAGGATTTCGTTAAAGCGAAAGAATCTGCGGATGCTGCCGCGGTGCATGAAAGCACAAAAGGGAGCGCCAAAATGTGGAAATACCGTGGAGACGTGTATAAGGCCATTTATTCTGACACATCCAAACTGGTAAGAGACATTGATGGCGAGGCAGAAGAAAAGGCTCTGGATGCGTTTACGAATTGCCTTAAGATTGATAAGGATAACAACGTATATAAGGATGATGTAAAAGGTTTAATTGTAATGGCGAGCGCTGCTACCAAACGGAAAGCAAATTTTTACACTTACAATAAACAGTACGACAAAGCGTTATATTGTTATGATTTAATGGAAAGTGCCTTGCCTTTTGATTTTGATCAGGGTATGAAACGTCAGAACATTACCAAAGAAAAAATCATGTTTGAGAAATTTGAAATGTACAAAGCTGCCGCTAACAAAGATAAAACCAAAGAATATGCCAATAAGTTGATGGACATCAAATACAAGGATCCAAAAATTTACCTGGACATGGTTAAATTGTCTCTTTTAGATAAAGATACTACCAGTGCTTTAAGCTACATTGAAAAAGGAAAAGTTTTGTTTGAAGATAATATGAGTTTGATTGGAACGGAGATTGATATTTACATGGCGCGTAAGAAAACGGATGTTTTAAGTGATAAATTGAAAGGTGCCATTGAGATTGCTCCCGACAACGAAATTCTACATATTGTGCTTGCTGACATTTACCGTAAAACAGGTAAAATGGATGAAGCCGAAAAGGAGTACGCCAAAGCACTCGAGTTACGTCCCGATTCTGAACCCGCTAACTATAACATGGCTGTTATGTATTACAGTCAGGCTAAAGAATGGAACGATAAACTGAACGCTTTGCCATTGAAAGATCCAAAAACTAAAGAATACGAAACTAAGTCAAATGAGTATTTTAAAAAAGCAGTAGGTTATTTTGAAACCTCTTACGAGTTGTCGAAAGATAAAGATCCAAATACAAAAAAACTCATACGTCAAATCAGCATGAGATTGGGAGATACCGCAAAAGCTGAAAAATACAAATAGTCTGAGTAGGGTAGTTAACGCTTCTCTGTTAGGTCTGAATCATAAACACGAACTAAAAGTAAATAATGAAATATACAAGTGTAATTTTAACGGCTTCTCTTCTTATTGCAACCGCAGCTTCGGCGCAAAAAAGCAAAGTGCAAACCGCCTGGAGGGCATTGAGTGATTATGAAGAAACGGTTAAGGACGGGAATGCGAACCTGAGTTATCTGAACAAGGCCAAAGAGGCTATTGATTTGGCACTTGCCCATGACGATACTAAGAACCAGGGTAAAGCGCATGCTTACAAAATGCGGATCAGTTACGCCCAGTTTCAGTATAATTTGGATGCCGAAAAGAAAAAACTGGAGGGGGTTGTGAGCGATAAGAATGAACGCTTGTTGCAAGCTTATGGTAATACCGAACTTTCTGATTTTGAGACCGCCAGCCAGGAGCTGAACAGGGTGAAAGAGTTGGATCCTAAATTTATGGAGACAATTCAGCAGGGACTTGAAAAAGGGGTTTCTGCTCTGGAAGACGATGAGCTTAAGTTTGCCATGGCTGCCCAGCAAATGAAAATGGAGGCGGGGTACATTGCTTCCGGAAAATATAAAGTGAAAAAGTACGACGAAGCTGCGGACTACTTTTATAAGACGGGGGTAATGAATAGTATTCTTTACAAAACAAAAGACACTGCTAATTTTTATAATGCTTGTATTTCCGCTTCCAAAGCTAAAAACAACGATAAGATTTTGGACTATAATAAGAAAATGATTGATGCCAGCATTGCGGCTCCTTACAATTACGAAGCGATGTATATGGCTCAGCTCAATAAAGGGGATTCTACTACAGCAATGGAAAGCCTGCGAAAAGGTCGTGGCGCTTTTCCGGATGATATGGGCTTACTGACTCAGGAAACCAATTTATTTTTGGCGCGTGGCAAACAGCAGGAAGCTTTGAACAATTTAAAAGTATCGTTAGAACGCGACCCTAAAAATGCTTTATTCTATTTTATTACCGGTCAGATTTATGAGAATATGGCGGATCCGAAAGATAAGGTGACGGGAAAGGATCTTGAAAAGCCGAAGAATTTTGACGAGTTATTTAAAAACGCTGAGAGTAATTATTTAAAAGCGATTGAATTAAATCCTGCCAATAAGGAGTATTTGTATAATTCTCTGTATAATCTGGGCGCCATGTATAACAATTATGGCGGTTACCTGGCCAATCACAAAATTGAGAAGATTACGGATATGGCAAAATACCAAAAGGAAAATGAAGCTAAAGCGCAGGAATTCTATAAAAAAGCTATTCCTTTTTTAGAGAGAGCCCTTGCTATTAAAGGTGATGACAGATCTACAATGTCTGCTTTGCGTAAATTATACATGTTAACAGGTAATGATGCGAAAGCAAAAGAGATGACTGAAAAGTTGAAATAAATAACTTCCTGAATTTAAACAGAAGCTCCCCGTGTATAACCCGGGGAGTTTTTTGTTAAGGAGGGGGGCTGTTATTCATGATCAGTCACATCTGCTCTTCATAGAGTTCGATTGGCAACTGATCGGGGTCAAAAATAAAAGTAAAACGCTTTTGGGTGTATTCATCGGTGCGGATTGGTTCCGCGTTTACTCCCAGTTTTTTGAGCTGCGCGATCACCTCGTCGAGATTTTCCACTTTAAAAGCTATATGCCTTAATCCTGTTGCCTCTGGTCGACTAGGTCTTTTGGGCGGATCCGGGAAAGAGAATAATTCGAGGGTGTAAAGTCCATTTAAGGACAGGTCGAGCTTATGTGAATTGCGTTCAGCTCTGAAAACTTCCTGCTCGATTTTAAAACCAAGTATTTCGGTGTAAAATTTTTTGGAAACGGAGTAGTCGGAACAAATGATGGCTATGTGGTGGATACTTTTTAGAAGGGACATGACTGTGAATATTATCTGGCCAGGAGTGTTGCAGCTAAAGCAATTCCCGCCGGAAGGGTCTGCACAAAGAAAATGGAACGTTGCGCGGTGACAGCTCCATAAATTCCGGCTACCATCACACAACCCAGAAAAAAGGAGGCTACATTCACACTCCAGGAAGGGTCGGTAATGAGCAATGACCATACCAGGCCGGCAGCCAAAAATCCGTTATACAAACCCTGATTGGCCGCTAGTGCTTTTGTTTTTTCAAAAAGATCAGGTGCCAGAGATTTAAAGGTTTTTTTACCCCGGGTAGTCCAGGCAAACATTTCGAGCCAGAGAATGTAAAAATGTAAAATGGCTACGCCGCTAATTAAAATTTCGGAAATTAATTTCATAAGGATATTGGACTAAATTAGGGATTCGGGCACTTAAAAGCAATGTTGCATGACTTTTTCAAGAATTGTTTTTTGATACGAATTTAACTCTTATTTACTGCTTTCGTTAATCAGAAACCGCACTTTGTACGTAAAAATTGGCGTTTTGTTAAAAGTTAAATAATTCATTTTGTGATAGTTGGACGTAAAAGCTGTGTGTATTTTTATATATTTGCTTGGCTAAAAACAAAACCTGATACAATTTACCCTTTATGGCATTTACAAATAATAACTCCAAAGTTCCATTTGTTGCCGATATGCATCATTTTGATGGATACACCATTTTGAAACGTAAGGATAAAATTATTCAGGTAGATTTTAAATCAGGTTTTAATATTGCTCTGGACGAT
>CAZMHW010000331.1:2675-4814 GCA_964566105.1 uncultured Akkermansia sp. | reverse complement strand
AGGGTTTATGCTAAACACGGTTAAAAAATATTTATCCCTCATTAAATTCAGTCATACGATCTTTGCTTTACCTTTTGCATTAATCGGATTTTCGCTGGCCATTCACTCCGGTAAAGCCACGTTCAGCTGGGAAAAGTTGGTTCTGGTGTTATTGTGTATGGTGTTTGCCCGCAGCGCGGCCATGGCCTTTAACCGCTACATTGACCGTCAGTTCGACGCTAAAAATCCGCGCACCGCGGTAAGGGAAATTCCCGCAGGATTGATTTCACCCACAGCGGCCCTTAGCATGGTTATTATTTGTGGTGTTGCTTTTGTATTTTGCAGCTGGTTGATCAACCCTTTGTGTTTTTATCTTTCTCCTGTGGCACTTCTCGTGATTCTGGGCTACAGTTACACTAAACGTTTTACGCCCCTGTGTCACCTGGTATTAGGCGTTGGATTGGCCCTGGCCCCCATTGGCGCTTATATTTCCTTAACCGAAGCGTTTGATCTTCTTCCAGTGCTTCTGAGCGTTCTTGTGTTCCTGTGGGTAAGTGGTTTTGATATTATATATGCCCTGCAGGACGATGAATTTGATAAGGGACAAAATTTAAAATCCATTCCTGTTTACCTGGGACGTAAAAACGCCCTTCGCCTTTCAGAATTCCTTCATGTGATTGCCGCGGGTCTGGTAATAGCCGGTTATTTTTCCGGCATCTTTGGTTGGTTGTATATTCTGGGAGGCCTTGGATTTGTAAGTTTGTTGTTTTACCAGCACACGCTTGTAAAACCAAACGACCTCAGCAAGGTAACACTGGCTTTTGGAACGGCCAACGGAGTGGCCAGCGTTTTGTTTTCAGCGTTTGTTTGCGCGGATCTTTTTTTGATATAATGCTGTTTTAACCCCCTTCTTTCCCGATTCTATTTTACTGGTCATTAGATTTACACTTTGGGTTTAAGTTTAAAAGGAAAAAACAGCTTTATTGTTCTTTTCTTTGGACTTTCGAAACAGAAAGTTAGATGCATTCCAGGATTTCCTGAATTCAAAAAAAATCACATATAGTCTTTGGATTTTACACTTCTACGTTCTTTCTGCCTTAATACTTCGACTTCGCTCAGCATTAACTACGAAAGAACCAAAGAAGTCAAGGCAAAACGATGCGCCTCCCGCTCTTTGATTTTGCAAAGTTTGTAGCACAAAGTAGCCAAGGCCCCTTGTGACAAACCTAACAAAATCAAATTCACACCTCCATCAGCCCGCCGTTGTGCCCTGCTCACGCACGCATTGAGGTGCTGACGCGAACTAAGCCAGTGTCAACTTTTAAAACTTATAGCCTAACGTTCCGGTAAGTTGTCCGGTAAAAAAATGATGGGAGGCGCGGCCATGTCCTCTCCCTAACACAAAGGCATTGACGTAATCGGCATAAGAGCCCTTGGTAACAAATTCAAAAAAGCCATGTTGTAAAAATTGAACACGCATTCCTGTCTCCACACCCACGATCCATCCCGCCAGCTTCCAGTTGTTATTTAAACGCTGTCCGTACATAGTTACATCTGTGCGGGGAATAACCACACCGGCACCGGGTTTCAGCACCCAGGAGATTTCCAGATTTTTATTCTTATCGTACAAATTAAACTGGCGAACAAAATTGATCATCCAGAAATTAGCCCCATCGGTGTGTTCAAAATGAAGAAATGTATCCGGATCCATGACCACCTGCTGATCAATCCAGTTATTATCGATCTGTCCCTGAAGCCGTGTGAGCTGATAATCATCCACCACGTATTTGGTGTGGTCGTAATTTAATTCCAGTCCCCATTTTTTATTTACCTGGTACCCTATTCTGAACACATATTGAGGAATGGTGACATTGATGACGTCCTTAATCTTTTCAAAGTCAGGCCGGTCGTGAGCCGTCACATTGTGAATGGTAAAATCGTAATTATTGGCTTTACCTTCTCCGGCATGATTTTTAAAATGGATGGTGCTTTTGCTGTACCAGGCTTTGGTATACCCCCAGGTGATGTAAAGGTGATTTTTTCCGGTGTTCGAAACTGTAGTTTCTGTTTGAGTAAAAGCCGGTGCGCTGAAAACAAGGAGAAAGAGGAAGAGAAACAGATTACGCATGATGAATAAGAGTTGCCCGAAGGTAACGACTA
>CAZMHW010000331.1:0-2665 GCA_964566105.1 uncultured Akkermansia sp. | reverse complement strand
CCTTAACCTCCATATCAATTCTGATGTAGTTTACCTCCAACAAATCCTCCACCAGTTCGGGCCACTCGAAAAAACAATACTGCCTGCCATCCAGTAATTCTTCTACCCCCAGATCAAATGGTTCGTCCTGGCTTTTTAGCCTGTAGAGATCAAAATGAAAAATTTTCCCGGATGGACCTTTGTATTCATTAATGATGGAATAGGTTGGACTGCTAAAACTATCTTCGCTTCCCAATTGTGTACACAGTTCTTTTATCAGCGTGGTTTTACCAGCTCCCATAGGTGCGTAAAAAAGAAAGATCCTGTTATCCCCGGCAAAAGCCAAAAGATCCCTTGCGACTGACTGCAAATCGCCCGTTGAATTTAGTTTCAGATCTATTGTTTGATTCATTTCACAACTTGTATTAAAAACCCGGGATCAAAACTGATTTATTCTTTCTTACTTAGCGGTTAATACAATGTAGGGTATAATGATTTCTTCCAGACTCACCCCACCGTGTTGAAAGGTATTCTTGTAATAATTTACGTAGTGGTTAAAATTATTGGGATAGGCGAAAAACCGGTCCTCACGTGCAAACACAAAACGTGTGCTGGGGTGTTGTTTCGGTAAATAGGCGTCGGCTGGGTTCTTGACCTCGAATACTTCTTTGGCATTATACTCCAGGGCTTTGCCCTGTTTGTAGCGCAGGTTTGAATTTACATTCTTATCCCCCAGAATTTTGGTAGGTTCTTTTACATGTACCGTACCATGATCGGTGGTAATGACTACCTTGATTTTTTTAGCTGCCAGTTGTTTGATGATGTCAAATAAAGGAGAGTGTTCGAACCAGCTGTAAGTGATTCCCCTGTAAGCAGGCTCGTTTTCAGCCAACTCGCGGATTACTTCCATTTCGGTACGGGCGTGACTGAGCATGTCCACAAAATTATACACGATGATGTTTAATTTATTCTGCAATAAATTATTCACGTTATCCGAGAGTTTTTTACCAGCCGCGAAATTGGTTATTTTATTATAACTCATTTTAATGTCCTTGCCCAAACGTTTCATCTGTGCCTGCATAAACACTTCCTCGTGCATATTTTTTCCTCCCTCTTCTTCGTCGTTGAGCCATTGATCCGGGAAACGCTTTTCAATTTCACTTGGCATTAAACCGCTAAAAATAGCGTTACGCGCGTACTGTGTGGCCGTTGGCAGGATACTGAAATAAGATTCCTCCTTGTCCACTTTGTAATACTCCTGAATAAGCGGTTGAATTACCTTCCACTGATCAAAGCGCAAATTATCGATGAGGATAAAAAATACGGGATCCGGTGTATTTCCCAGCTCGTTCAGAACACGGTTCTTCACGAGGGTGTGGCTCATGATTGGAGGGTTGGGATCTTTTCCGTTTAACCAATTAATGTAATGTCTTTCAATAAACTTGAAGAACTGATTGTTGGCGTCTGATTTCTGCATCTTGAGTACATCCAGCATACTTTTATCCTGCAGTTTATCCATCTCCAGTTCCCAATAAATAATTTTTTTATACACTTCCGCCCACTCTTCCCAGCTCAGGTTGTCGTTAATGGTCATCCCAATCTGTCCGAATTCCTTGCGGTAATCGGTGTTGGTCTTTTCACTCACCAGCCGTCTGTTATCGAGTGCTTTTTTCAGAGAAAGAAGGATTTGATTGGGGTTAACCGGCTTTATGAGGTAATCGGCTATTTTTCCACCAATGGCATCGTCCATAATGTGCTCTTCCTCGCTTTTGGTGATCATGATTACCGGCAGGTCGGAATTTGCCTGTTTAATTTTTAATAAAGTTTCCAATCCGGTAATACCTGGCATGTTTTCATCCAGTAAAACCGCGCTGATTCCCCTGTCCTCCCGAACAATGTCGATTGCCTCGTCGCCGCTAAGCGCTGTTACCACTTCATATCCTTTACTGTCGAGAAACAAAATATGCGGTTTCAGGAGAGCAATTTCATCGTCTGCCCATAATATTTTTATCTTATCCATCTGTATTGCGTTTATTGGTAATAACGAATTAAATTTATCTCTATTATTTTAATTGACGAATATATTAACGAATTTTGGTTTTTAATTTTTACCGAAGGCTTTCATCCACCATGTACACCAATAAACGTAAAATCATTAACGATCCCATCTACGGTTTTGTAAGTATTCCCAGCGATCTTATTTATGACCTGATCAATCACCCCTATTTTCAGCGTTTAAGAAGGATCAAACAACTGGGCCTTACAAATCTGGTGTATCCGGGAGCCTTGCACACCCGTTTTCATCACGCGGTGGGAGCCATGCACCTGATGCAGGAAGCGGTATTAACCTTAAGACAAAAAGACATTCAGATCAGCGAAGAAGAAGAACAGGCCGTTTTGATCGCTATTCTGCTGCACGACATCGGGCATGGTCCTTTTTCGCATGCCCTGGAGCACAGCATTGTAAAAGGTGTGAATCACGAAGCCATCAGCAGTCTCTTCATGAACAAACTTAATACCGAGTTTGGCGGTAAGTTAGATCTGGCCATTAAAATTTTTAACGACCTGTATCCTAAAAAATTCCTGCACCAGCTGGTGAGCTCACAACTGGACATGGACCGTCTGGATTATTTAAAGCGCGATAGTTTTTTTACCGGAGTAAGTGAAGGAGTGATTAGCAGCGACC
>CAZMHW010000330.1:0-4848 GCA_964566105.1 uncultured Akkermansia sp. | reverse complement strand
TCTTTTTTAAAATTTGATTAACATGAGTATCTTAGTTGTGCAACAAGCACAGCAACTACAACTTATGCCGCGCAGTTGGATGTTGTAATTTCGGGTGGACTTCTGTACTTTTAGCAATGCGGACGGCGGCACAACTTCTATGCGCAAAACGTTATGTTCAACCAGCAGGACGTAGACCGGTAAAGACATTCTAGCAAATTATGACGACATTCACTCAATGACTTCTATGACACTTCAGTTAAAAACGTTCCGACTTTTATTCGTTTTTCAAATTATATTCGTATTAAGTTTAAGTGCACAGACAAATACCTCAATAATTCTTAATCAAAAAATTCTAAAGGAAATTATTGACACGCTGACCTATAAACTTGAACAAAATTATGTGCTTCCAGACAAAGGGAAGGAAATGAGTACGTTTATCAATAAAAAATATAAAGACGGACTTTACAACAAAATCACAAACCCAAGCACTCTTGCAGACATTTTAACTAAGGACGTTTTAAGCGTTCACAATGACGAGCATTTTTTTATTGAGTATAATCCAAAATTAGCTGAGCAACTTGCTTTACCCCGAGACTCAGTTTATTGGGCTGAACAATTAAAAATTGACAGAGCTAAAAATCACGGTTTTAAAAATATCGAAGTTCTAAATGGAAACATTGGCTATGTTGACCTAAGTTATTTTGCCTATTTAAATCCAGAATCAGAAAAAGTTGCTAATGCTTCATTTCAAGTCCTTTCAAATTGTAAAGCAATAATTATCGACCTGCGTTATGGAATGGGTGGACAGCCAGAAATGGTTGCCTGTATTGCAAAATATTTTATAAAAGAAAGAAAGCAGATGTTTGCATTAACACTTCGCAATCGTAAAAACAACTACAATTTATATTGCGAGCCAGACAACAATTATACAAGCTTATACGAAACGCCATTGTATATTTTGACTAGCTACAAGACGTTTTCCGCAGCAGAAATGTTGACCTATTTTCTTAAAACTGAACATCGCGCTGTAATCGTTGGCGAACAAACCAGAGGAGGTGCGCATAATGCACCAAAATCGTTTTTATATAAAAATTTTATAGTTGCCTTGCCATGCGGTGACGCATATTCTCCGACAACGAAAACGAACTGGGAGGGTGTTGGTATTTCACCTGACATCAATTCAAAAGCAGACAAAGCATTAGACGTCGCGGAGAATGAAATATTTGAAAATTACTTTAAAGTCGCAAAAGACTCTATTGAAAAGAATAATTTGAAATGGCAACTTGAACTATTGACAGCAAAGAACAATCAGCCGCAAATAGACTCTCTCAAACTTAAAAAGCGAATAGGAACATATAGTTATATTGATATTTCTTTTTCAGGTAACAACTTGTATTATGAAAGAGTGGGCAGAACAAAATTTCCTTTGGTTTCAATAACAGAAAACAAAATGCGACTTCTCGGTAATGACTCGTTTATTGTTGAATTTATCTCTAATTCAAAAGGCGACATTAATGAAATAATAACATATTACGAGGACGGTAGAATTGAACATTCAAGCAGAAACGAATAAGCCTGTGTGCGGCTGGCAAAACATAACATCAAGAAAACGTAATTTATGCGTGTTAACGCTCAAACGCATAACTTGACGACGCAATGTCTGAAAACGATAGCACACATTGCCGATGTGCATAGGAGTTTGGCTATATTATTTTCCTCTAACATAGGTGTATTTTATTTTTCGCTGTACCGCACTACCTTCGTATTCGGTTAATATTAAAGGTCGACGATAACGATCTTGAATTTCAATGGTAGCCAAATCGCATTTCTCTATAGGTATTGACTCGTGCTGCTGGTAACTGCTCGGAATACCGATATATCCTTTCACAATATACCCTTGTTTGGTTTTCAATGTGTCGTATCGGTAGTAGCGGTTATCGCGGCCGTTGGACCACCGCTCAAGGCGACCCTTGCTTTTTTTTGTGTAGGCACAGTTATACTCTTTTTCCTGTGTAATCAATACGGAGTCCTTATCAAAACTCTTAGAAAAAGCACCGCTCTCACATAAAGAATCAACGGGAATAGTGACGGAATAATCAATCACTTGATTGTTTTGATAGCGTTTAAAACAGTAGATGTTAGTTTTTGGATCGGTTGTATAAATTACGTATTCGCCTTGTGTGCTATCGGACTGATAACGCGTAGTGGTTTTAATAATAGAAGTGTCCCTGGCGGAAACGGTATACAACATGGACACTTCATAACCATTTAAGTGCGTTACCCTCACCGAATACTTGTCAAGCTTTCCCTTGTTATTATATACATAATGATATTTCCATACATGATTGAGTGAGGTGTCGACATAATGTTTTTCTAAATGCTTTAAGCCATTGCCATAATACCAAGTGGTGTCACACGATAATGTGTGTGTCCGGAATTCATGATTGTAATCTTCCTGACAGCGGACACCAATGGTGTCTTTTTTTGAATAACGGATGTTGGAGTACGAGTAACGGGGACAAGGATATTCTATTCTTTCTACTTCTATTTTTTCACCTCCATACCCCCAGTATGGCTCCTGATCGTCCTGCCCGAGCGCCGAATCGCATACCAAGGCCTGGTGCCAACGTGTTATGGTGCCTATTAATTTACCTGCACTATCATAGGTGTTTTTATATAAATTGCTGTCTGTTACGCCCTGGTCTCTTGAAACAGCATACTCGCCCATGTACTGGCCCCTCAAATATTGAGTTACCTTTTTCTCGTGTGAGGTGTCCGTTCTATACTTTATTTCTATAATATCTGAATAGATTAAACTGTCTCCTGGTAGCCGCCATGAGCGCATATCGGGAAAATCCAATGTCACTTTTCTAAGGGGTTCAACATTTTTTTTTACAGGTTTCCAATTTTTTTGCCGCATATACAAAAAGGTGTTGTACAGCTGGTAGCGCGATGTAGGCACAGTAATCAAGGAGTCTTTTTTAAAGCGCACCAAGAACGAGAAGTCACTTGTGTCGCGCGTTATAACAATGTTGTTGGTATAAGATCCGCTATAAGTCAAGGGCAAACCGGTAAAGGGGTCTTTGTAGTTGGTAAGGACTCTATAGTTTGGGTGTTGTTCGTTCACTTTAAGTGTATCTAATTTAAGTTGTCCTTTAAATGGATAAACGGTGCGGCTGCCATCTGCGTATTCAATAAAAACAGGTGCCGTTTTATTTTGATGCACGGTGTCTATAAAAACTTGCGCATATCGATACGACTGTCCCGTAGCCTCATCCAATAATCCCCACCCAACCTCACTATACTTTGTTTTAAAAAACACTTGGTAAATATCCTTGTGAAAACGCTTTATCCTTCCTTCGTAAACCAGATACAAATGGTAAGTCGAATCGTGATTTACCCATAACAAGGTGCTATCGGCATTTATTTTTAGGCGAGAGTACAATAAGTCATTGTAATGATAAGCACGACCACGAAAGTCTTGTGCTATAGAGTTCATTGTTAAGAACCAACAACTAAAAAGCATGTATTTTGTAAAGTGACGCACTCATACAAGTTAGTTATTATTTTGCATTTGTACTCAGAAAAAATAAGATAATTGAGAGTTTTGTATTGTCTGGACAGAATTTTTACAAGTTTTATCGGATCGACACTAATAAAAAGCTTGTTGGCCCAGGACATGAATTTGAGATTCAGTATTCTAAAGCCGACTCTTTAACATATCTTGGCGCATTGAACAAAAAACGGAAGGACAATAAACTACGCATAACAGCTAACCGGCTGCCATGCCGGGCATTTTTCATTTTGGCATTTCGTTGGACATTAGTACATTTATAACATACGTTTGGGCCGGAACGGCGCCAGTTGGCAAAACGTTATAAGCAAATTTTGGACAGACACCCAAGAAACATAAATGCCGTATTGACATTTGGACTTCTCCTTGTGACGACTATATTTTCTTGTGGACCAAGGACTGGCATTCACAACGACAAGAGCGACAATCCTGATATAACTCGAGGCGACAAAAATTTTGTTTGCGGAAACGTTCTTTCTGAAGAAGCATCAAAGGGAGTGAAAAAATTTAAGCTGTATTGCGCTGTTTGTCACACTTCGCATAGCGACGAAATGCTAACGGGCCCCGGACTCTATGGCGTATTTGACAGAGTACCTTCCGAAGATTGGTTTATTCTATATACGCTAAACAGTGACAGTGTAAATAATTCAGGCGACAAATACGCAAAGAAATTGAGGAAGAGATTTAAAGATGTGAGAATGACAAATTTTTCAGGTGAATTGACCAAAGCCGATGTCACAGAAATAATCGCCTTTCTGAAAAGTCCACATTAAGGGACATGAAACAATCCGCTTATAACAGCGGTCTCGCACCATTTTTTTTGTGTATTAACGCCTAAATGCATAATTTGGACTTAGCAAAAACGGAGGCCAGCGTGAGGCCCGTTAGCACTCATGTGGCGGACAAAACTCGGCAGACAAATATTCATGACAAGACTTTTCGCCACGACAATACTGCCTTTACTAATACTCTTCTCGTGCCAGACAGCGGACAACGAAAAAGTTGTTGGCACTTGGACATTAAAAAAGAAGATAAAATGTGGACTAGAAATCAAAAATGAAAGTGACGACAAAATACAACTTGAATTTTTAGTTAACGGCGAAATGAAGCATTTAGTTAATGGTGGACGGGCCGGAATTGGGTTCTATTCATACAAAATTAACAAGGACTCCATTTATCGCACAAATATTCAAATCGACTCTCTGGGTAAAAGGGATTCTATATTTATAGGTAGTAATAAATATTCCTTAAGACATGACACACTGACTATTGAGTCTAACGAAGTAACGTTA
>CAZMHW010000329.1:0-4875 GCA_964566105.1 uncultured Akkermansia sp. | reverse complement strand
AAGCACAACAGGTACCGGCGTTTTTTGAGGTTGCAGAAGAATGGTACCTTCCAGGTTACCTGTAAGTGTGGTTAAAACGGCTTTTTCTTCCTGCGCGCTGAGCGTTATTGTCAAAAAGAAGCAGAGCAATAAATGAATGTATTTCATAGGGATGTAAATGCGGTTTGAAAGTACATAATTTTTGTAAACGGATGCGAAAGAAAATGCACGGCCTGCTTCTTAACCTTAATTGGCATGCGTTTCACCTCAAAAATGGCCAGGCCTGCAACATTCTTGAATACCTTTACGTTAAAGTAATGACATAAAATACGCATATGAAAAAACGCACTTTTTTTTCTCTGATAGTTCTTTCGGTTTTTATACTGGCCTGTAAAAAATCAGGCACCACCACTAACAGTTCGTATACGCCCAGTTGCACGGGAACAACACCCACCTATACGGGTACTGTAGCGTCGCTCATACAATCCAATTGCGCTACTTCGGGTTGCCACGCCAGCGGAAGCCACGAAGGGCCTGGCGCCCTTACCAATTATACGGAAATTAAAAATGCCAGCGCAGCGATACGTGCCTCGGTGGTAAGCGGCAGCATGCCTCAGAAGAGTTCACTCAGTACCGATCAAAAGAATAGTATTGTGTGTTGGATAGACGCGGGGGCCTTGAGTAATTAGAAATTAGAAATTTTAAATGATAAATGAAGGTACTGAATAGCGATCTTATTTAGATTGAAATTCTGAATACACCAGTTCTTCCTGCAGTGACAATTCGGAAATAGGGCGGCTTTCTGAAATAGAGCCCAATGGATTCCAGCTGTCGGCGTATAAAATATTCACTTCTTTTCCTTTTAATTTTTCAAGAAGATTGCTCAGGTCAAAGGTCTTTTCAAGTCCCCGGTTAATGTAAAAGGCAAATTTTTGCCCCTTAAGTTTAAACACGGCGTCTTTAGTACCGTCTTCATAGACCTCGGTTACAATTCCGGAAATTTTTTTACAGGTGTCTTTGTTTAGGGTGTGGCTGGATTTAAAGACAATACAGCCAAGAACAAAAACAATCAAAAGGCTCGCAATCATTACTGAATTTTTCATGAGCTGAATTTTGTTAGCTCTAAAGTAATCAATTTTAGGGCGCTTGGATTGTTTTTAACAAAAAGCCCCTCCCGTTTGCACGAGAAGGGCCTTTGTAAATAAATCAGAAGACTAGGCTTTTACCAATTGAATCTCACAGTAAATACGCACTTCTTCGCTTACCATCACACCACCTGCTTCCAGAGCAGCGTTCCAGTTCAATCCAAAATCTTTACGGTTAATTTTACCTGTAATGGTAAAACCTGCTTTCATATTTCCCCAAGGGTCTTTTTGAATGCCACCATATTCAACCGCCAATCCAACGCTCTTCGTTACATCTTTAATGGTAAGGTCACCTTGCAGTTTGTAATTGTCACCATCCACTTTTTCGTATTTGGTGCCTTTGAATTTTATTTCAGGAAATTTTTCAGTGTCAAAAAATTCAGGGTAACGTAAATGTCCGTCGCGTTGTTCTGAATTTGTATTTACCGAAGCAGCTTTGGCTGTGAAGCTAATCTCTGCTTTACTGAAGTCTTCGCCTTCTGTACTGGCATCTACTGAAAATTCATTAAAACTACCGCTTACGTTAGTGATCATCATGTGTTTCACTTTAAACGTTACTTCACTGTGTGAAGGGTCAAGGTTCCATTTGATTTTGCTCATTGTATTTTGTTTTAGTTGTTTGTTTTTACTTATTTTTTATCATTAAGCTCTGTTTATCACAGAGACTCTTGGTGTTCTTCCTGTTTTTGTTTAGAGGGTCATTGGTACTTCCATCAATAAAAACTCCGCATCGCTGTCTGCTTTAATGGAGAATTTATCAGTGTCCCAGATCCCGAAACCATCGCGGGTGCCAAGTTTGTTGCCGTTTATGCTCACTTCGCCGCTCAGTACAAACGCGTACACGCCGTTTCCTTTTGCTTTCAGGTTGTAGTCTTTGCTTACGCCTTTGTCAAATTTGCCCAGGTGAAACCAGGCGTTTTGATGGATCCAGGCGCCTGCATCCTCAGGACTTGGCGAAACAATTTGCTGCAATTTGTTATGACGGTCTTCTTCTTTTAAAGTAATCTGATCGTAACGTGGGCTCACATTTTTTTTGTTCGGGAATACCCAGATCTGAAGAAATTTGACCTGTTTGTCTTTATTTCTGTTGTATTCGCTGTGTGTAATGCCTGTTCCTGCGCTCATTACCTGCACGTCGCCGTTTTTAATCACAGCGGTGTTTCCCATGCTGTCTTTGTGTTCCAGGTCTCCTTCCAGAGGTATGGAAATAATTTCCATATTGTCGTGCGGGTGAGTACCAAAGCCCATTCCGGCTTCTACCTGATCGTCATTTAAAACCCGTAAAGCACCAAAGTGCATGCGTTCAGGGTTATAATAGTTAGCGAAGCTAAAGGTGTGAAAGCTGTTGAGCCATCCGTGGTTAGCGTGTCCACGTGTTTCTGCTTTATGAATGATTGTGTTTTCCATGATTTTTGATGTTGTTACGGGTATGTGGTTAAATCCTATAAGTTCAAGTTCCTGCAATTCGTCAATGTCGTTTTTAATCACATTGCCTAAGGCATTTGCGGTCAGGAACATTCCTGTGCCCATTAAACCTTTCCTTATAAAATCTATCCTGTTCATTTCTTTAAATTTTACACATCAAAGGTAGGGGATAAGAAAGGCGCTGACCAATAATGTAGATTAAGAAATGAAGGATGAATTGATAATGTAGTTGCCACGGATTGCACAGATTTCACAGACTGAAGTGGTGAAATGAAACGCTTAATTTTAGATATCTGTAGCCCGAATTTGTAGCGAATAAACGATTTAGATTACTTCCGTTTTGCAATTTGTGTCAATAGCATCTCTGCAATCACTGCAATCTGCGGCTAAAAGTGCACAGGCAAAGAGGTCTCATTTTTTGCGTAGCAACTCGGCTTTCATCTTACTCAAAAATTCGGGAGTAACGCCAATGTAAGACGCAATTTGTTTTTGCGGCAGGCTTTTCATAAGGGTGGGGTAGCGCTGGCAAAAGCCTTCGTAACGTTCCTGCGCGCTGAGTCCCATATAATCCATTAATCTGCTGTGATTAGCGGCGATGGAGTTCTCGGTAAGAATCCGAAAGAAACGTTCAAATTTTGGATTCTTATCAAACAGTTTTTCCTGGTCTTTTCGTTTTAATAAAAACATCTCCGTGTCTTCCAGAGCGTCTATATTTAATTTACCCGGTTCGCCGGAAATGATGCTGTAAATATACGCGATCCACCAGCCGGGTGGGGCAAACTGAACAATGTGTTCAAATCCGTTTCGGTCGACCGAATATGAACGCAAACAGCCATGAGTGACAAAGGCTGTAAAAGTATTGTGTTCGTTTTCGCGTACGAGGAAGTGCTTTTTCTTTAATTTTTTTTCTTCGAGGAGCGAAATAAAATACTCTTCTTCCTTTTTGGTAAGTTGAATGTGCCTGGCAAGATTTTTAAGAATAAGGGAATGATCCATAGGAGCACTAAATTTAGCAATATTGGTCTAAATCCCAAACCCCGGTGTTCTCGTATATTGTTTTAAATCATACATTTGTTAAAGTCAATGGCTAAAGATTCTATAAGCGACATACAGTCCAGGGCACACGAAAGTCTCAACTGCAGTAGCTGGGTGCAGCTGTACAGCGATTATCTTTATAATTACGCGGCCTATAGGATTAACGATAAAGAAGAAGCCCAGGATCTTGTGCAGGAAACTTTTTTGTCGGCTTTAAAAGCCAGAGAGAGTTTTAGGGGAGAGTGCAGCGAAAAAACATGGCTGGTTACCATTTTGAAACGAAAAATTATTGATCTTTACCGCAGTAAATCCAGGCAATCGATCTCCGAAACACTTGATTCGGGGCAAATAGCGGCAGGATACGGAGAGTTTTTTAACGAAGATGGAGAAGGTGGTGGACACTGGCACCAGGCAGGCAAACCACGCATGTGGGACGAAAGCACGTATCAGACTCTGGAGACCAAAGAGTTTTACAGCGTTTTGCATAAATGTCTGGCCCTTTTACCCGATAAATGGGCTGCAGTTTTTAAAATGAAAAATATGGAAGACCTCGAAACGGAATTTATTTGTAAGGAATGCAATGTGTCGGCGTCTAATTATTGGATCATCATGCACAGAACAAAACTGCAGCTTCGTAAGTGCATGGAATCGAACTGGTTTGGAATACAAAAATGACAGCGACTAAAAAATCAATACTGATGCGTGTATTCAGCCTGATGCCGGACTGTAAGCAGATTACCATGCTTATTGTAAAGGAACAGGAGATTAAACTTTCCCGGAAAGAAAAATTCGACATGCACCTGCATCTGATTATTTGTAAATTTTGTAGAGCATTCAGAATCCAAACCCGTTTATTAGATGCGCACATTCATAAACTGGCTCATGACGAGTCGCCGCTACCGGTGAATAATATACTTTCCGCGCAAAAAAAGGAAGCCATACAGCAGGCTATTGATAAGGAATTGGGAAATAAATAACCGCTCCTTTCCTTCACTTTTCTATTTTTTTCAGCAACTACTTTATCCCGTTACGGAGTGAGTCTGTTTTTATTTAGCAGATAATCATGTGTTTCGATTCGGTTTAGAAAATAGTTCGTTTTTTTTGTAAGGATTATTCCTTTCCACTGTCTATTTCGATATAAACAAATAACCAATTAAAATCAGAAAAATGGAAACAAAAAAAACAATCCTTACGGGAACAATGATCGCGACTGCTTTATTAGGGGCAGCTACTATGAAGTCAAACACAAGCAGCCTGCTTGATTTTAGTTCTTTAGGTTCGGGGTCGGAAG
>CAZMHW010000328.1:0-4882 GCA_964566105.1 uncultured Akkermansia sp. | reverse complement strand
TCAAATAACACGCTGGTGTCTTGATAATATTTCGGTTGCGGGCACAAATTGTCCTTTAACCATACCTAGTGTGAGTATTACCGGACCCTCTACCCTTTGCGCCGGAACAACGGCAACATTAACGGCCGTTGGCGGTGGCGCCACTTACACGTGGTCACCTACGGGGGGGAACGCTTCCCTGGCACTGGTTTCTCCAACCAGTAACATTACCTACACTTTGCTTTCCGCATTGGACGGATGTACGGCGAGTCCGAGCAGCGCGGTTAAAAGTCTCACTGTATTTACAAACACAACTCCAATTACCGCTTCCGTTTCTTCATCGGCAATATGTATTGGGGGTACAGTGGCTCTCAGTTCGGCCGGTGCCCCGAGTTATACATGGAGTAATGGTGTTACCACGGCATCTCAGGTAGCTACACCAACCGCAAGTATTATTTATTCGGTGAGTAGTTCAAATTCTTTGGGTTGTCTTGCAACTCAGAGTTTGGCTGTTACCGTTTACTCTTTGCCCAGTATAGGTGCTTCATCCACTAACACGTTAATTTGTTTTGGCAACCCAACTAGTCTCACTGCCACAGGAGCCTCTACTTACACCTGGAGTAGTGGTTCAACAAGTTCTGTGGCCGTGGTTTCTCCTACCGCCAACAGTGTCTATACGGTCAGCGCGACCGATTTACACGGCTGTATGTCATCAAATACAGTTGCTGTAAATGTTTTACCTCCGGTAACTATCGTTACTACAGGTACGGCTTTCTGCCCCGGCAATAGCGTGACATTAATAGCCAGTGGCGCGGTAAATTATACCTGGAGCACAGGTGCAACGATGCAGGCTATTTCTCTTTCACCAACGGTAAGTATTGTTTATACCGTAAGCGGTACACATAATATAGGTTGTAACAGTACAGCCAGCGTGAGCATTCTTGTTTATCCAAACCCTACAGTCACTATTGTAGCTACCAGTACATCTATTTGTTCTGGTAAGTCCGCTACACTGAACGCAGTTGGAGCCAGTACATACACCTGGAGTAATTTAGTAAGTGGGAGTGCTACAACAGTTTCTCCGCTTGTAAATACAATTTATAGTGTCACCGGTTTAAGTTCTGCAGGATGTTCCGGATCAAGTAATAGTGCTTCTGTAAGTATTCAGGTGAAACCCAATCCGACGTTAACAGCTGTGAGTACCCCATCGGCAATTTGTTATGGAAATCAAGTTACATTAAATGCCAGTGGTGCGAGTACATATACCTGGAACCAGGGTTCAACAGGGCCGTCAATAAACGTTTCTCCGACTATAAGCACAGTCTATTCGGTAACAGGCACCAGTACGTTGCTTTGTTCTTCTGTTGGAACCGTTGCAGTAGGAGTTATGCCTTTGCCGCTTGTTACCATTTCGAGTAATACTACGGCACTGTGCGTTGGTTCAACTGCGACCCTTCTGGCAACCGGCGCGGTAACATACAGTTGGAGTAACAGTTCCACGGTGAATGTTGTTTATGTAGCTCCGCAAACAACTACGGTTTATTCAGTAAGCGGTACAGATGCGAATAATTGCACAGGTACTCAGAGTATCGCGATAAGTGTAAATAATTATCCTGTAATTTCTGTGTCCGGAACCGATTCAATCCTATGTAAGGGGGAGTCCACTACCTTAAATGCTTCGGGCGCTCTTAGTTATTTCTGGGGAAATTCTTTAACCGGTTCTGTGGTAGTCGTGTCGCCATCAGTAACAACAACGTATACCGTAGAAGGCAGCAATAATGGTTGTATTACTGCCACAACGCTTACTCAACTTGTTGATGAATGCGTTGGGGTTAAGCTTAATAAATTATCTCCGCAGGTGTTTTCTGTATACCCAAACCCAGGAACAGGCGTTTTTGCAGTGGAAATGTATTCAGAACAACAGAATGTAAAACTTGAAGTGATGAATGCGATAGGTCAATTGGTTTTCCGTAGAAATTTGTTCGCAGGCAAAAATGCAATTGACTTGCAGGAACTGCCGAACGGAATCTATTATTTCAGAATAAGCGAAGGTGAAAAAATAAGCGTTTTAAAAGTTTGTAAATACTAAGTTTTTTTTGAGTAGGGATAGTGGCGCGCCGTGTTCCATTAATCAAGCCTTAGCTTTGCCTTTCCAAATCTGTATCTTTCAGGGCTTATTTCGGAAAAGAAAATGATCTCGTCGTCGCTCTGCTGCATACTCATTTTCGGTAAGATGCACTCACTTGTTCCTTTAAACAGACTTTCAGAGCTGATTTCGCCTTTGGTCGTCACGCGATCCACTCGTTGATCGTCTCCACAATACAAAAGATATAGCTCCTTTTTATTCGACAAAAGAGCATAGGAATTGTAACGGATAAGAACTGGAAAGCTATATGACTGGTACTTCTTTATGATTTTTGACCACGATCTGCTCGAATCCGGGTGAATTCCGATGAGTAGAATTTCGTCATTCCTGAAATAAGCTGTCGAATATTGTTCCCGGGTTTTTTCGAAATATCTGCGTTCACTTACAAATATTACTGTTTCGTCTTCCATTAAACGCATGTGATCAAGATAATAAGCAGGCAATTCTCCTCTGTCGAACTTACTTGTAACCGTTTGTGTGGCTTGCGACAAGATCTTGTTTTGCTTTTTGTCGATAATGCAATAGAATGCTCCCTTAACCCAATGTTCGTTTGGTTTATTCCCCTCTTTGTTTTTTTCTTTTTTGACGCAAAACAGCCCCCCGCACACCAGGTTTCCGTTTTTGTCTGTTTGGTATTTTAAATCAAAAATGTAATTATTATTTATATTAATTTCCTGCTCCTTTAAGATTTTTTCCCTGGAGTTGTAATAAAAAATCCTGTATACGGGTTTATCTAATTTTACCCCTTCCGTTACATATTTTAGTTTAGCCAGAAAATACAAATCTCCTGCGTTGTCTATCTGAATTTCACTGATTTCACACTGTCTTTTTATGTAAGGGAGGTTGAAGTTGTTTTCCCAAACTGTTTCTGTAGTTCTGTCGATAACCTTACAGGTAAGTGTAACTTTTTGTTTTTTATCCCTGGCCTCCAAATAATAGGTCATGAATTTTTTTGTATCCGGAGATTTTGTGTAAGTGATCGCGGCGGTTCTTAACATTGTATTTTTCTTTTTTGCCAGAATTACGGTATGGTCATTCAGAACTGAATCGTTTTTAAATAGCTGTCCGTAGCTGGTATAGGTGCGGCGTTTATGAATATATGAAATGACAATTGGAACATTGTCGATACTTTTTATGTCAACGAGTTCTGTTTTTCTGTGTTCGATCTTTGGGAGTTTAATTAGTCTGGGGATGCGGGTCAATTCCCCGTCAAAGGTTTTTTTGTAAAAATGAAAATTGGCTGGAGGGAGCCAGTCTTTTATTTGAGCGAAGGTACAAATGCTGTCAGTGGCACTGACTAAACATACAGGAGAATATCCTCGCACGTATAGTTTCTTAAAATCTTTACCCCATTTAAATTCAATGTTTTGGGAATGCGTTTGAGAAAGGTGTAAAAACAGAAATACAAGGGAGGTAAGATTTTTCATTTGGGTTTTTAAGTTTAATAAACATTTTAGTACGGTCAAATTTAGTAATTTTTGGTTTCATTTGGGGAACTCGCAAGGTATATCAATCAAAAAGAGATAGGAGTGGAGTGCGTTATTCGGATTTAGACTGTGAATGTTGCAGTAGTATTTTGTTAATACATTTTACAGCCACGTTTCGGCTTGTGCTAAGGTGTTCGTTTTTAGAAGAGGTTGCCTTTTTTTTAATAATTTAATTTTAATACAAAACAGCGGTTATTTTGGGTTGGGTAGATACTTTAATCTCAGTCGGATTTTAGAAAACTGTTGTATTTCCTGCACTCCGAAACAGAATGAGTGGTAGCCGCTTTGTCCGTGCAGGAGCTCAAAACCGCTCACGTGGATTTGTGTGTTGAAAGTGTGCGAGCTGATCCGTTCACCTGATTTAAATAATTCTTGTTTGATGAAGAATTAATTGAACCTCAAGTGCTGATTCCAATTCTGCATAATTTCTCGCGTTGCTAAACAAATAATATTTTTGCTTTTGACAATACTTTAGTGAATCAATAATTGTGTTTTTGTAATTTAACCTTGTAAACAGGTCTATCCAGGCAACATGGGTAATTGTTACTAAATGTGTTTCGTTATTTTTTCTTTGTATTAGTAGACATAAATCAAAGCTAAGAATCTAAATTATACGCACGGATTACAAATCCGTGCGATCGGCATTAATCTGGCTTATAATAATTTTACTCACGGAGTAAAGTACAGAGCTTATTTGAACCAGGGATTTAATCTTTTATATCTGGTATAAATGATTGATGTGGGGAAAGAATAATAATGAAATGAAAACACATTAAGATAGAAACAAACCTGTTGACGAAAAACTAACATGGGTCGAAAATAACAATAATAGTTGTAAATCCCTGACCAGCGTTGCTGTACTATAGATTCTACTTCCTCGCCACAATCCTTTCCTTACCCCATTTGGCTACCAGGCTGTCTTTGTTGAAACTTTTGAAAACAACACCATCCACATTTTCGTTTTGTTTGATAAGTTTTGATTGACCATTAACCGATACCAACGCCGCACTCATACCGCTGCTGGTATTTTTTACGAGACCAAGGTATTTTACCTCGGGTAATTGTTTCGGTGGCACATTAGGAATGGGTTTTATTACCGGATTCTTTTTTTGTTCTTGTTGTGCGATGCCATTTATACTGGCCTGGCCTGAAGGGTATTCTTTTTTGACGTCTTTTAAGAAAGGATCCTTATAATCCAAGGTTAAGCTGTAGGTCACACTGTCTTTTGCAACGTCCAGTTTTGTTCTTTCCGTTTGTGTTTCAGGCATAG
>CAZMHW010000327.1:0-4884 GCA_964566105.1 uncultured Akkermansia sp. | reverse complement strand
CCCGTCTGTTCATTTGTTCCTCTTCGGGAGTCCTTTCCAATTTTACTTTAGGTTGTGTATGCCCGTATCCTTTAAAAGTTAATCGCGATGCATCAATTCCATTTCGTACCAGGTAATTGTAAACTGCCTTTGCCCTGTTTTCAGAAAGATTCATTTCCTGAGTGTCTAAATCCATGCCGTCTTCGTCGCTTGGCATACAACAGATGTGACCCTGGATTTCAATTTTTACTGCACTGTGTTCTTTGAGTGTGTTTAAGAGTTCTTCCAAAACAGGCATAGATTCACGCATCAATACGTGTCGTCCGGGAATAAAACTCAGCCCTTCAACGGTTAAACTCTCCCCTTCTTTCAGATCTTTGAATCCGGAAAGACCAGTAGTAGGAGCTTTTGAGCTTTTCGTTTTGACTGACTCAGGTTTTATTTTCTGATCTTTCTTTTCGACCTGTTGAATCTGATTGTTTTTATCGCCAATTTTTTTTCGCTCCACCTGCTCTGTGATAAACACATCTACCCTGCGCTGCGAAACTTCTCCCTCTTTAGACTGGTTGTCTTTTGAGTTCTGTTCTCCCAGACCTACACAAGTAATGGCAGTAATCTGCGCTTTATCTATTTTCTTTAGAAGATAGGCCTTAACATATTCTGCCCTTTTAAGAGAGAGTTGTTCGTTGTAACGGTTGTTGTTTAAAAAGTCGGCATAACCGGTAATTTTAAGGTCCAGTTTACCTTTTCCAATACGATCGCACAAGGAGTCCAGTTTTTTAGTGTTCAACTCCGAATTTGTCTGGTTAATGGCATAATAAAGACTTAAGCTAAACGTCCTGCTTTGACCATTTAGTTTTAGTCCAGCGAAGGTAAAAACGATAACTATGAAGCAGAAATATCTCATGCCAGAATAAAACGAATCTCTGTGAAAGCAGTCTTGCAGCATTGAGATCAAATGCTGCCCTGAAACATATAATCAGGTTGTCTTAAAGGTTATGTAAATTACTGTTTTTGCGACTGTATAAAAAATAAACCGCAATACCCAGAAGGCCCCAGATTAAAAAGGCTACCCAGGTTTCAGGTCTTACAAAACACATCAAAAATATATTAAACGCAACACCAAGACTTCCTACAAGATAAAGCGCAGGTGTTTTATAAGGACGCTCAAGGTCTGGTCTCTTGTAACGCAGCATCATAACAGCTATACATACCATCGCAAAAGCCAATAAGGTACCCATACTGCACATTTCTGAAATTTTTTCTATTGGGGTAACAGATGCAATAATTGAAATGAAAGCCCCAACCAGAAGAGTACTTTTGTAAGGTGTTTTAAATGTTGGATGCAAGGTGCCGAACATGCCTTTAGGAAGAAGTCCGTCTTTTGCCATCCCTAAAAAGATACGTGTTTGCCCAAGCATCATTACCAGCATTACAGAAGTTAAACCCGCAGTGGCGGCAATGGTAATAATAAATACGGCCCAGTTAATTCCAATTCCGGAAAAGGCAGAGGCCACAGGAGCCGCTTTGTCCAATTGATCATATTTTACCATTCCGGTTAAAACTAGTGATACCAGAATGTATAAAACCGTACAGATAACCAGTGAGGCTACAATGGCAAAAGGAACGTCTTTTTTGGGATTAATGGCTTCACCTGCCTGAGTAGACACCGCGTCGAAACCGATGTACGCAAAAAAAACAATGGTTGCGGCGGTTAAAACCCCACCGAAACCGAATTTAAATTTACCTGTTTCATGACCAAGTTCATCCAGTGCAGGAATCTTATCGGGTATAAATGGTGACCAGTTCGCTGGATTGATATAAAAAGCTCCCACGATAATTACGAAAAGTACTACAGCAATCTTAATAATTACGATAACATTATTGGTACTTGCAGCTTCTTTAATTCCTTTAACTAAAACACCGGTCACAATCCAGGTGATTAAAAACGCCGGTAAATTAAAAGCAAAACTCGGTGCGGCAATACCTGCTGCCAGACACTTTTCGGTTGCGGTAGCCAGATCGTTACACAAATAAATAGGAAATTCTATGTGAAACAAATGAAGTAGTTTTACAAAATACCCGCTCCAGGCCACTGCCACAGTCGTAGCCCCCATCATGTATTCCAGGATCAGATTCCAGCCAATAAACCAGGCAAACAATTCCCCCACCGTTCCATAAGCATAAGAATACGCAGAACCTTCTACAGGAAGTACTGAAGCAAATTCAGCGTAACACAACGAAGCAAATAAACACCCTATACCGGCTATTACGAAAGATAAGGCTAATGCAGGACCTGCAAAATCGTGAGCTGCAATTCCGGTGAGCGTAAATATACCCCCTCCGATAATAGCACCAATACCTAACGACGTTAATCCCCACCTGGTTAAAACCCGTTTAAGGTCGCTTTTCTTCATTTCAGCCTCAAACGCTGATACCGGTTTTGTTCTCCAAATTGACATAGATATCTAAGAATTATTTAATACAATAAACCAAAATAACTAATTAAAGTCCGAATAACCAAACCCCGCGGACAAATCCCCCCATTTGCGCGGATGGCTAAATCCTATCAGAATACCATCTTAAAAGTCTTATTTTAAACCTTTTAACAAAAAGAGAAAGGGATTCCTTTTTTTAAATTCCGATATTTGTCTCATCAACGCTTTTAAAAAATATTTATTCGCATTAATTGTAAGCTCGTACGTTGTTACAGTGATCGGAATTCCCGTTTACCTTCATTATTGCGGAGGCGAACTGGAACAAGTAACGTATCTCACGAAAGCTACTTCTTGTTGCGGTGAAGAAAGAGATGAAAGCGATTCTGATGATGGCTGCTGCAAAGACGAAGGCCACATCCTGAAAAGTTCGGTGGATTTTACCCTCAAAAATATTTCTT
The DNA here is from genome assembly GCA_964566105.1 of uncultured Akkermansia sp. GTDB lineage: Bacteria > Bacteroidota > Bacteroidia > B-17B0 > Aurantibacillaceae > Aurantibacillus. The sequence goes on along the minus strand of CAZMHW010000327.1, from coordinate 2,009 downwards.
CCCAGGTTCCGGTTAAAACAGTGTGCAACTTGTTTTACATAGCTCTGCCTTTTTCTGATCCGGCACTTCAAAATGCGTTTGTGCTTATTTCGCGAAAAGAATCTCCCCCTCCCCGAGTCCAAGACTCTCAATTAATTTCCACATCGGTTCTCAGAATTTAGAAGGATTGAATCCTGTGATATGTCCTGCATTACTTTTTGTTTTAAAAAGGGCGTATTTTATTAACTAAAGCACACCATTCAATCATTTTAATAATTTAACTCAGTAAACTATGAGAACCTTAATCATTTTAATCCTAAGTCTTGTTACCTTAACAAGCAAAGCCCAGCAAGGGGTAAAAACCGAAACATTTACAGTAAAAGGTAATTGTGAGGACTGTAAAGCCAGAATAGAAAACGCCGCCGACATTAAAGGTGTTAAGATCTGCCAATGGAATCCGGATACAAAAATTGCTTCCGTCACTTACAACGCTGATAAAGTAAGTCTGCTTCAAATTGAAGAAGCCATTGCCGCCAAAGGTTACGATGCGGGCGCCATTAAAGGCAACGACAAAGCCTACGGTAAATTGCCAGGCTGTTGCAAATACAGAGATGGTAAATGTGAGGAGACGAAAAAGTAATCCATGGCCTCACGTTATTTATTGGCCTGCGCAGGTATTTTATCTGCTCTGGCACTCCACGCGCAAATAAAAGGCAAAGTGGTGGAAATCTCAAAAAACAGAGATACTACCGTTGTTCCCGGTGTTGTGGTCGTTTGGGATAAAACATCTCTGGCTGCTACTACAGATGAGAATGGAAATTTTAGTATTCCCGTTTCTCCGGAAACGAACAAATTACTCGTCACTGCAACCGGATACGAAAACAAGACGGTAGCTGTAACGGACACAGGCAGGTTTTTACTGCTTGTCTTAAAAAGTGGTGTGGACCTCAATGAAATTGAAATTGTGTATTACAGCTCGGGTACCGAAATCTCTTATTTAAATCCCATTAAAATGGAGATTTTAAACGAGCGCTCTTTAATGAAAGCGGCTTGCTGCAACCTTTCAGAGAGTTTTGAAACCAATCCAAGCATTGATGTGAATTTTGCCGATGCGGTAAGTGGTACCAAACAGATTCAAATGCTGGGACTTTCGGGGCAATACGCACAAATCACGAAGGAAAACATGCCTTATTTGAGGGGACTCGCTAACAATTACGGACTTACCTTTATTCCGGGCACCTGGATTCAATCCATACAACTCAGTAAAGGTGCAGGCTCCGTTATTAATGGCTATGAAAGTTTCACCGGTCAGATTAATACGGAACTACAAAATCCCGAACACAGTGATAAATTAAACTTTAATACCTATGTCAACGAAAACGCACGTAACGAATACAACCTGAATCTCTCACGGCGTTTAAATCCAAAATTATCTGTGGGTCTTTTAAATCACGTCAGTTTTAATCCATTGGTTCAGGATTTGAATGGAGACGGATTTGCGGATATCCCCACCGGTAAGCAGTACAATTTTATGAATAAGTACAGCATCCAGATTCCAAAAACAGGATTTGAAGCGCAGATTGGTGGCGCCTATTTAAAAGATGAACGTAGCGGTGGTCAGTACCAACAATTACTTAAGAATTACAACGACTCTACCCCACTCTATAAAATAGGAATCAACAATGAAAAATGGGAAGTATACAGCAAAACGGGCTTCGTTTTCAAGAAAAAACCGGGTACCAGTATGGGTTTGCAATTATCTTATTTAAACCACGATCAACATAATTTTTACGGATCAAATACTTATACGGGTCTCCAAAAAACCTTTTATGCTAACTACATATTTCAGGGCATACTTGGAAATACCAATAATGTGTACAAACTGGGCGCCAGTTTTATGAACGATGATGTAAAAGAAACGTATAGTACTTTTTCTTATAAAAGGAACGAACAAGTGGGCGGTGTATTTCTGGAGTACGCTAAAAAATTTAAAGATAAATTTAATCTGGTAGCTGGCATAAGGGCAGATC
>CAZMHW010000326.1:0-4891 GCA_964566105.1 uncultured Akkermansia sp. | reverse complement strand
AAAAATAACGGTATCAAATGCTTTAATACAAATTAATTCTATCGAAAAAAATATATTGCAACTTCAAATACAGGACTATCAGGAACAAGCTAAATTGAAAAATGAATTTCACCAAAATCTAAAATCACTCCTGTCGGAAATTGCTAAGTGGAAACAGTTGTATTTAATAGAAAGCCTAGTTGAAGGCAAAATATCTTTTTTTAATGTATGGACTGTTAATCAAAACATTAAAACAGGAGATGAGTTGTTTTCGGTAATTCCGTTACAAAGACAACAGTTCATTGGTAAATGCATTTTACCAATAAATAATACGGGGAAACTATCTATTGGTCAAAAAGTAAACATAAAACTGGATAATTACCCGTATAATGAAAATGGAATCTTGCAAGGCACAGTAATCAACATTTCAGAAGTTCCAACTAAGGATACCTACGCTATAGATGTAGAGTTAAAAAATGGCCTAATAACAACCTATAATAAATCGCTGGTTTACAAAGAGCAAATGAAAGGTAAAGCAGACATCATCACAAAAAACATATCTGTGATGGATAGGATTTTCTTTAATTTTAAAAAACTAGTGGATAGGAGTACTTAGTTGTAATACGCGGGGATTTGATTAGACCTCTTGCGTAAGTCAGATAAAAGATGTTAGCGTTGTAGCCTTAATAAAATGAGGTATATAGGCTCAAAATAGCAGGATAATCCAGCCTCTTTGCTAAAAAGATGTTTTGGGAAAAAATCAAAAACCACACTAACAGCAATTTTAAAAGGCTAACAGGAGTTGAGTTCAAAACTTTTAAAGTAATGGTAAAAGCAGTCAAAAGTAATGATTCAAAAAAGGTAAAAAAGAAGGGAAATAAACGAAGTCGTCCCTATCATTTAAGCGTAGAGGATCAAATACTTATGACCTTGATGTACTACAGAGAATACCGCACTCAATTTCATATAGGAGAAACTTATGGGCTTCATGAGTCGAACGTTGGGAAGAATATCCGGAGAATAGAAAGTATTTTGAAAAAATGCAATGAGTTTACATTACCCGGCAAAGACAAACTCTCAGGAACGAACCATCAATTTGAAGTAATCCTCATAGATGCCACTGAAAGCCCAATAGAGAGGCCTAAAAAAAACAGCACTTACATTACTCAGGAAAAAAGAAAAAACACACCATAAAAACGCAATTAGTCGTGGACAAAAAAACAAAGACGATTATTTGCACTCACCAGGCAAGGGGTAAAACACATGATTTTAAGCTGTTTAAAAAAAGTAAATTGCCAATGAACAAGAACAAACAGGTGAAGACAGATTCGGGCTACCAAGGATTAAAACAGATACATGCAAATAGTGATTTACCTTTAAAAAGCACTAAACTTCGCCCATTAACAAAGAAAGAAAAACGTATGAATCTGAAGTTATCTAAAACCCGGGTAACCGTTGAGCATGTGATCGGTAAAATTAAGGTCTTCAGAATTATAGCTGAAAGATACCGAAACAGGTGTAAATATTATGATATAAGGATGAAGCTTATCTGTGGAATATTTAATTTTGAACTAAAATGACTTACGCAAGAGGTCTATTATTGAAAGAGATGAACGAGATTGTCGTAACAGTCTTAAAAGTCAAGTCTCTCAAATTTTTTTTCCCAGAATCAGCAGGTCTTGGAACGCGTTGTCCATATTGGCAACCCCCGGTAAATGTGCCCATTTTTCGAATCCAAACGTGTAAAATAAATGTAAGCTGGGAAGATTGTGTCCGAAAATAAAACCAAGCAGGGAATGTATCTTTAGATTGGGTGCCTCATCAATGGCCTTTTGCAGACAAATTTTCCCCAGACCTTTTTTTCTGAAATTTTCTTCTAGGTAAATACTCACTTCCACAGTTCCATCGTAGGCAGGGCGGCCGTAAAACGAATTAAAACTCATCCAGCCGGCATACTGTCCATCGCATATCACGAGCCAAAGTGGTCTTTTTTCAGGGGAATGTTTGTTGAACCAATCCTGTTTGCTTGCAACACTTGCCCTTTCAAGATCTGCCGTTACTAATCTTGAAGCCACCGTTGAATTGTAAGTCTCCACAATCTTCTGAAGATCTTCCTGTTTTGCGTATCTGAACTCCGTTACCAATATCTTAAATCTTGCTTCTTGAATCTTGTCTCTTGAATCTTGCTTCTTGAATCTCGTCTCTTGAATCCCGTCTCTTGAATCTTGCTTCTTGAATCTCGTCTCTTGAATCTCGTCTCTTGAATCTCGTCTCTTGAATCTTACTTCTTGTCTCTTGCCTCTTGTCTCTTGTCTCTTGCTTCTTGTCTCTTGTTTCCCTCCAGTCGGTCTCTAATACAGTAAATTATTATAAGGATATCGCTTCATGTGCAATGCTTTCACAATGTCATACACCGTTTTTTTGAATTCTTCAATTCCTTCTTTATCCTGTGCACTGATAAACAAACAGGGATTATTCAAACTTTTCATCCAGGTGTTTTTAATTTCTTCCAAGCTTAGATTTTCACGTGTCGTTGGAGTGAGGTCGTCTTCTTCCTTGTGCGTATACGTGAACGCATCAATTTTATTAAACACCAAAATGGTGGGTTTATCTCCGGCGCCAATTTCCTGTAAAGTTTGTTTTACTACGTTAATATGGTCTTCAAAGTTTTTATGCGAGATGTCGACTACGTGAATCAACACGTCGGCTTCACGCACTTCATCCAGTGTAGATTTAAAGCTTTCCACCAACTGGGTTGGAAGTTTCCGGATAAAACCTACGGTATCACTTAATAAAAAGAACACATTGTCGATGGTAACTTTTCTTACGGTGGTATCAAGCGTTGCAAACAATTTGTTTTCTGCAAACACATTGCTTTTGCTTAATAAATTCATGATGGTACTTTTCCCCACATTGGTATAACCAACCAGGGCAACACGAATCAGTTCTCCGCGATTTTTACGCTGGGTGGCCATTTGTTTATCAATGTCACGCAGACGCTCTTTCATCAACGCTATTTTATCGCGCACAATCCGTCGGTCGGTTTCAATTTCTTTTTCACCGGCCCCACCACGGGTACCTGTGCCACCCCGCTGGCGTTCCAGATGGGTCCACATACCAGTTAATCGTGGCAAGAGATATTGGTATTGGGCCAATTGCACCTGCGTTTTGGCATGTGCGGTTTGTGCCCGTTGTTCAAATATTTCAAGAATCAAGGTGGTGCGATCAAGAATCTTTTTTCCAAGTTCCTTTTCCAGATTTCGTTGTTGCGAAGGCGAGAGTTCATCGTCAAAGATCACAACATCGATTTTGTTTTCGAGTACAAAATTTTTTATTTCAGCAAGTTTACCCTTACCAATAAAGGTGGCCTTGTCAGGTTTCTCAAGCTTTTGTGTATAGGTTTTAATGGTCGAAAGACCATAAGTTTCGGCTAAAAACGCCAGTTCTTCCAGGTATTCTGTGGCAAGACCATCGTCCTGCAATTTATTAATAACTCCAATTAAAACACAACAGTGGTCAGGTATGGCAGTAGAGATTGGTTCAGATTTCATTGTTTAATTAATGGCCTTTAATGCTGCCATTTACATATTCGGCAATGGAATTGGCTTGTTCTTCATTTACCATCACGGGTTGCATTAAGTTTTTACCATGAAGAATGATCTCCTTAATGCCGGCTAGATCCAGCTGACTCGCACTCAGGTCTTTTGCTCCGCTTAAGCCCAATTTGCCGTCAGCTCCATGGCATTTAAGACAATACTCCGTGTAAAGTGAAGCGCCATCGGTAGAGGAAATGGCAGTGTTTATCTCCTTCGGAATCGCTTTTTTCTTTTTATAGGATTCTGCAAGACCGTATGCCCCGGTAATAAGCAGTAAGCTTAAAGCTGCAAGAATTTTATTTGATTTCTTAAATCCAATGATCGCAATCGGAATAGCTGCCAGTACCATCACTAGTTTTATCCAGAACAGGTAATCATACTTGCCACCAAAAGGAAGTTGTGTAGCAAGATATATCCCTGTAATTAAAAACAAGGAGCTGATGATCATTTCGGCAATTTTTACTTTTTTGGTAAAGCTGGCCAACAGATCATTTTTATTACTGAGTAATAATATAGTCTTGATGACGTAGATCAGTAAAAACAGTGTTACTACTAAATAATGGGTGTGAAGTATTCCTTTATACATATGTCAGATTTTATCGGTAAAATTAGCAATATATACATACAATAAAAACCCATTCCGCATTAGTTATTTTAGTAAATCTGATTAAATTTGGTGGTTTATGCGAAATTACCGTTTACTCTTTTTTGTCTGTCAACTGCTCTTTTTAAGGCTAGCGGCGCAAACCACCTTTCCATCGAATGGCGCGCCATTTAATCCCCATACGGTCTATGCTTTTGTAAACGCCAACATTTACTCCGATTACGAAACGTTCATAAAAAACGGGGTACTAATAATTCAGGACGGGAAAATTGTGAATGTGGGAGAAAAACTGGATGTGCCGAAAAATGCCACGGTTTTTGATCTAAAAGGGAAATACATTTACCCTTCGTTCATCGATATTTATAGCGATTATGGAGTGCCAACAAACAAATTTCAGAAGAAAGACCCCGGACCACAAATGGAAAGCAATTACAAAGGAGCTTTTGGCTGGAACCAGGCCATCCGATCAAATGTGGAATCGTATAAAGTGTTTACGCACAATACTGAAAAGGCAGACGAATTGAAAAAACTGGGTTTCGGGTCTGTGCTGTCTTGCGCAAAGGATGGAATCGTGAGAGGAAGTGGAGTGCTTGTCAATCTGAACAACAGTCGTGAAAACGAGAGCATTATTACAGATAAGGCCGCCGGATTTTATTCTTTTAATAAAGGCTCTTCTCCTCAGGATTATCCCAGTTCACTTACCGGCGCTATC
>CAZMHW010000325.1:2185-4892 GCA_964566105.1 uncultured Akkermansia sp. | reverse complement strand
GTCTTGTTTCGATTGAAGGCCCGTTACTGAGTTGCGCAGCATTCCCCTTTTTGTCGACGCATTCTATTTTGTTAATCGGATTAGCTTTATAAGTCAACGTGCTACCCATTGGCCCGCTAACAACAACAGTCCGGAGTTTTGCCGAATCGATGCCGCCGAATTGTTTAATGAAACTATCTTTCGGGATGTAATAGTTTTTACAGGACGTAATAAAAATTGTCTGAAGTACTATAGCGATAAGTGAAATCTTCTTTGTCATGTCGTAACGTCCTTTGTCAACCGAAATTTGTGGGACTTTCATCTAACGGACAGATGTTAGCCACAAGTTGTACCGCTGTCCGTGATTCTAAATATAAGAAAGTTCGCAGAAATTACACACAGAAATGCGCGGTATAAGTTGTAGGTGCTGTTAGCAGGCATTGCTTTGTCCCATTTGATTAATTGATTGGTTGTGTCACATAACCTTTGTAAGTTTTTTTATCAAGGGTTATTACAATTTTTTTTACTCGTGAAGTGTCTTGCCCTATCGCTTCATAGTCATGGCCTGGATCAATTTCAATATTAAAATTATCCGTTTTTGTACCAATAGTCATTGGATTTAAAACTATTTTGTTTCGAATATAATATTCGAAGTCGGCTCTTGTATTAAAACTGTCTTTACCATTATTATAGAGAAAGTGGATTCTATACGCGTAAAAATAACAATACCAGTCTTTCCCCTTTCCTTTAGCAATTAAAAATGGTTTCGTTGTGTCAATGACGGTCTGTGGAACAGTGATTACCTTCGTTCGAACATAATCTTCGGGATTATATGGCACACCCGGAATTTCCTTTTTTGGAGTCTGATTACAACAAATTAGAAATGGAATTATCGCGATCATTAATTGTAACCATGAAAAATGTCTTTTTGTAAATATTTTGAGTGTCGTCATGTGATACCTGCTAACGGACAGATGTTAGCCACAAGTTGTACCGCTGTCCGTGATTCTAAATGTACGGAAGTTCACAGAAATTACACAAACAATTGCGCGGCATAAGTTGTAGGTTCTGTCAGGCGATCATTTTGGTCTGTCTAAAGTTGTTTATACAATACTCCGCGAGCAGTAGGATAACGCAAATAATTTTCACTAAAGTCCTTGTCAATAGCAACTTTCCTGATGTCACGGAGTGTTGTGTCCATCTTTACACCAACTGAGTTTGTACGATTCAAATTCTCCACAGTTCTCATCATGGAGTAAGAAAAAGTTCTTTTGTTGTCGGAAGGACTTACATAAGAATCGTCCGGAGAAAGAAAATTGAAAGTATCCCGGGCACTTGTAATACCTACCATGTGGTAGTAGAATTCAAAGTTTTTATTGTTAATAGGCCCTTGCGTTCTATGGATAATTTCAATTGGCTCATTTTCCTTTACGCAGGCATCACAAATCTTAAAGTCTGTAACACTTCTATAGTTAGCGGAGTTATTGCAGGTCACTAATATCAGCGCCACACTTGTTGTTAGAATGTGATGTGTTTTCATTGTTTAAATATTTTGTTGTCCGTAAAAATACTACATAACAGACTGCTGCTAGGCACCAGCGAAAACTAAATTCAACGATGCTAAAATCCTTTGATGTCTATGTGAAGTTAAAATAAAATACGCAAAAGTAAAACAATGTCACGCCGAAGGCGCCAAAATATAAATTGCTTTTGCTTACCCAATGCTGTTTCTCGTTCGCGGTGGCGACACGTTTACCGTTAGGTGTAGTAAGTTATGTGTTAAGTCATAAAGTAATGCGCAAAAGCAAACAAGTCAATTGTCCAAGCAATCCAAAGTATTTTGTCAGTGAAACGGTCAAGTCCGTCATTAAAAGAAAATGAAATTGCAGTAAATACTCCAATGGTGAAATATAGAATCCAACTGAGTGAAAACTCATATTTGGTGTTCCAATTTTTACTTGTAAAAAAGGTAGGCTTACCGAAAATATTATGCTCAATCTGTAATGTGTCTCCAGGGCTAATAAAAGGTGAACTAATCCATTCAAAATGCGCTTCATAAGAGTCAACATTTGTTGTAAAGAGCAGTTTTGTAACTTTTATGTTTCGGGATTGTAGATATATTCCACTCTCTTGAGACTTTACAACTTCATTGCTGATTCTACCAGAGCCTCCTTGATAAAAATATATCCATGCAAAAAAAACAAAGAACACAATCCGAACTAAAACTGTCGAAACATAAATTAGACTCCGTCTGTAAAAGCGATTGTATAGTCGGTGTTTTCTTCGTTTTAACTCGTTTAACCGGTCAATTTTTGCAAAATATTGATCCCTTTCCGAAAAGGTTATTCTTCTAGGCTCCATTGTTATCTACTTATTATACCTACCCCCCACAAACATTCTCTTATCTAACACACATCTGAGAGATTGGCGAAGTTTTTGGGTTTAGCCAGTAGTATAAAAGTAAGCTTCCGTTCTGAATTATCAAAAATCCTCTTGTGTTTTTTGAATTTGGAAGGATTGCGCTGCATCAGTGAGATTTCTGAATAATGGTGGGAAACAGTTTAGCTGCTCCCTAAAGATATAAACTACAGGAGATTTCTTATCTATGAAAGATGAATAGAAAGAATGAAAGCACAAGAGCTATATGAGAAAGCTAAATGAGAACGATTTGATTTATCTATTTAGATTCCATTATGAAACTATCAGATATAAAGATAAAAGATGTGAT
>CAZMHW010000325.1:0-2175 GCA_964566105.1 uncultured Akkermansia sp. | reverse complement strand
AGATATAAACTACAGGAGGTGCTCCTTCCAGGACTTTGCCGGTAAAATGACCTTTGTTTTTATTCTCCAACACGTGGCCATTTCCAGGCATAACGCATAATCAGACATAGAATAAGGATTTCCACAGCGGCGCCATACACCATGTGCATCCAGGTAAGTCCGGTTAAATTGAACAATGTAAAGGGAACGTACACTACAGCAACAACACCATTTGTCCAGCGGTTTATTTTGGCCGGCAGGGCAACGGAAAGGAAAATCATCAGTGCCGGAATTGATACGGAAACAAGTGTTGTCAAAAGAAATTGCTGAGTAATCTCAAATACAAACACCTTGCCTTTTAAAATACCATCCATTTTGCCAGGCATGTATAAAGCGAAATAGTCGACGTAGATGTAGAGAAACATAAAACTCGTCCATAGCATCGCCAGCTTTAGTTTCAAATTGACCTTGATATCTTCCAGTGAGTTTTGTGCAGACATACGTATCCCTCTAAAAATTAAATCCAAAATGAAATCCCGGCTCTCCGATAATAAATTTTGGCCATTTATCGTCCAACTGTTTAAATCCATCCGGTAATTGTGTATGATAAGCCCGGTGGGTAATGGCTATGGATGGTTGAATAAAAAACCTGTCTTTAAAGAGTTTGATGTGATAACCTACGCGGTAAGTATTGAAGACCTGAAATCCATTCTCACTCTCCTTACTATTATCCTTTACAAATTTTTGCCAGGTAGGCATTACATTTAATTCGGCATACAAACCCTTCCAGAAAAACCGCTGGTAAGAGACTGAGACGCCAAACTCCCTTACATATCCCGGAAATTTTTCTTCCGGTTTCCCGTATGCTTTGTTTAGAAAGGGATGGATGCCATTTGGCCAGGCGTATTTCCAGGTCTTGGGTTCTAAGGTAATAACGTCCTTACCCGTGATCCGATAACCTATGTTGAGCTGAGCGAAGTCGGGTGGATTTACCTGTGACAAATTACCCAACAAAAACACCGTGCTGCCAACAAACCAGCGCTTGTATGAACTGTCTTGTTTTGCATACTGTGCTTTCACCTGCACAGTGCTAATTGTTGTTAAGGTAAGAAGGAACACTAAAATTCTCTTTCGCATATTCTTGTTTATTACTAGAAATTAAAACCAAAATGGAGTCCGGGCTCGATAAAGTAGTTCGGCCATTTTTTGTCAACGGCTTTAAAAGATTCCGGAAGATTATGTCTGATAGGCCAATAACTGCATCCAATAGCCGGCTCAAAAAAGAACCTGTTTTTAAAGAATTTGAATTGGTATCCTAAATGGAAGTTCAGGTATAGGGTGTATCCATTTCCGATCTTCTTATTATTCTCGTCAAAATACTTTTCAAAAGCATTTAAGGCCCGAATGGAGGTATACACTCCTTTCCACCAAAAACGCTGGTATCCCAGGGTAGGCGCAAGGATTCGTGCATGTCCGGGATAATTTTCTCCCGGCGCGTCAAACGAAGGTCCAAAAGGGAGCCCTAATGGCCAGGCATAAATAGATCTTTTAAAATCAAAGCAAACAACGTCCTTTGGGGTTATTCTGTAACCCACATTTAATTGTATGTACTCCGGGGGATTTTTGTCATTTGGGATTAAATTTCCCAACATCAGGAATGAACTTCCAACGTACCACTTTCTGTAAGTGCTGTCTTGTTTAGCACGTTGCGCTTTGACCTGTAAACCGCTTGTTAGTCCTAAAACAAGCCCTATCCATAAAATTCTCTTTTGCATATATCTTTAATTGATGCTGCAAAAGTAGATAGGTCTGCACCTCAAAAACGTTCACTTAAGTGAAGAAATGATGTGCGTTTTTCTTTTTTTCCAAAATTCTCGCTCTTAATCTGCTCAGGGATTGTGGTTTGATCCCTAAAAAGCTTGCCAATTGATGTTGGGGGACGCGCTGAATAAGGTCCGGCCGGTTTTGTAGCAAGTTCAGATACCGTTGTTCGGGGGAAGAGGTCTTGAATTCGTCAAAATTAACCTTTTCTTTGGCCAACAACTCTTCCGACATCATTCTGCACATTATTTCAAATTTTGGGAATTTGCTGTTTACTTCCGCTTCCATATCCGTATTTGAAATGCTAATTATCGAGTCCTCGACACAAGCGATATAATAGTCAGACGGGGTTTTATTTGTGACACAGGGGGGCGT
>CAZMHW010000324.1:0-4907 GCA_964566105.1 uncultured Akkermansia sp. | reverse complement strand
CTATACTACTATCCCGGTTAAAATTCTCGGAATCAAACTTAATAGGTTCAGATTGCTGCACGCCGGCAGCTTTATACGCTTGAAGATAATAGGGTTTTGCAAAGGCAAACACGGGTCCGAGTGAATACGAATACCGAACCTCCACGGCTTTATTGTCTGCCTTCTCAAACAAAACATTTTGTGAGCCAATAGCCGCTCTTAATAAAATGACATGATTGATTTTACCGTATACAAAGCGCCTCCTGTCCGGAGCCTGGCCCTGACTTTTCACTTCTTTTGGATGTCTGAGTGTTTGAATATCTATTTCGTAAAAATTACGTGTTTTTGCCGTAATGTGTTTACTTTGCCGGAAGAGAAATCCGTAGCCTCTGGTATTGGCGTAAATTTTGCCACTCATGTCTTTTCTGTAAAGCACATTCAGAGTGGTTCCGTTTTCGTAATTACCTCCAGGTAAAGATTGTTCCTGCCCCCTTAATAAATCGCTAAGGAACAAGAGTGCAAAAAAGATGGAAAAACACCTGCGAAACATTCTAACAAAATTAAGGATTTACGGGGTATTATCCTATTTTTGCATAAATAATTCAACATGCTTACAAGTAAGGTAGAATACCTGGGAGAGCTCAGAACTGAGGGCGTTCACCTCCAATCGGGTAAAATAATTCAAACCGATGCGCCTAAAGATAATCATGGCAAAGGGGAAGCGTTTTCCCCGACTGATTTGGTGGCCACCTCGCTCGCCAGCTGTATGATCTCTATTATGGGTATCGTTGCCCTTAAAGAAGGATACACGTCTACCGTAGGAACCATAGCGGAAGTAACCAAAGTGATGTATGCCGAACCTCGCAGAATTGGCGAAATTCATGTGAAACTTATTTTCCCTAAGAATAATTTTTCGGAAAAAGAAAAAAAAGTATACGAGCATGCGGCACATACCTGCCCGGTAGCAAAAAGTTTACATCCCGACCTCAAACAGGTAATCACCTTCGTTTGGTAGTCGGTAGTGCCGCCTGTTAAATCAGCGTTAACCAATAGCGATGTATAAGAACCTTGTTTATAGTGTCTTTACAAAAGCGATCGTCGCGCTTATTAACTTTTGTATTTTAATCCTATCCTCGCGCTATCTTGGCGTAAACTCACGGGGAGAGATAAGTATTTTTATTCTCAACATTACCGTTATTCAGATTCTCAATGAGGTTTATACTGGATATAGTCTGATTTATTTTGTGCCAAAATTTAATCTAGAAAAAATAATAACCGCGGGAATTGTGTATACAGTAATTTTTTGCGGTTTGAGTAATCTGGTAGTAGTGTTTTTGGATAAGCAGGTGCCTGGTTACGAATGGCTGGGGTATATCATTTCTATCCTCGTAATCCTGAATACATTTCACTGTGTTCTTATACTTGGGAAAGAGAATTTAAGAATGTACAATCTGTTGAGTTTTCTGCAGCCTTTTATTTTGTTGCTTGGAATATCTTTTTTTGTTTTTGTTTTGAAAAAGTACACTTTCGAATCTTATGTTTATCCCCTTCTGGTTTCTTTTACCTGCGCCATTTTTTTTTCAGGCGCTATTGTTTTTAAGTACATTTTTATGGAAACAAAGGTAGCTTCAGAGTTCGTTTTAAAACCGGTTCTTGCAAGAGGTCTTGCTTATCAGGCTACCATCTTAATGTTTATGTTTGCTAACCGTTATAGCTATTATTTACTTCCCGGAAGCGGTAGTGTGGGCCTGTATTCATCCGCCTGTACATTGATGGAATCTGTACTACTTATCGTTAATTCCATAACACCCCTTTTACTTTCACGGGTGGTAAACACCGGTAATACCCTCGAAAGTGTTAAAATGACAATCCGATTAAGTAAAATCAGTTTTATTTTATCGTGTGTGGCTGTTGTTATAATTAATTTACTGCCTGAAAGTTTGTTCACTCAGATTCTGGGAATTGGTTTTTCAGGTATTAAAACAATTATGCTGCAATACACACCGGTAATACTAATGATGAGCCTTTTGGCCATTCTAAGTACGCATTTGTCCGCCATTGGAAAACAAAATTTGGTTTTGGCATGTTACGGCGCAGGCTTTCTTTTCTCCTTGCTTTTTGCTCCCGTTTTAATAAGATTTTATGGCGTTGGGGGCGCATCTCTCAATGCTAATATTACTTATTTTATAATGACTATTGCTATCTATTCTGTTTTTATAAGGCTAAATAAAATACCCTTAAGTAGTCTTATTTATGATTCAATCTAACTTACTTCAGAAAAAAATAAAGACCAGTGCGCAATAGTCTTTTATAGTTCCTTTTTCCTTCTGCGGAATCGTTTTATCTGTTCGGATGTAAGCTTGTTTTTTTCGAAACTATGGCTTGGAACAGTAATTTTTATTAATTTGTGAGCTTTTAACGCATACCCAAATTGAACCACGCACAATGCCCAAAGTAACCCGAAGATATTTTTTTCTTTTTACGCTGCTGCTGGTAAACTATTTTCTGCGTGCACAGCCTGACCGGGGCCTTATAGCGTCTTATTATTTTTTGGGAGACGCTAAAGACAATACAGGACATAAGGATGGAAAGGTTGTAGGCGCCCGTCTTTCAACAGACAGATTTGGGAATCCGAATTCTGCCTACTGTTTCGACGGCAAAGACGATTACATCACACTTGGCACAAATTCCGACCTCAAGCAACGCACCATGAGTATTTCTCTTTGGGTAAAATTAAATGCGTTTGAATCCAACAGTCGTAATTACCCGGGTTTTAGCTTTGTTTCAACCAGGGTAAGACAGGAAGTGGAATATTACGAGGCGTATACAATTAGTCTCTTTAAGGAGAATCGGAAATTTTCCGCATCTGTAACATCTTCCATGCAAAATCAGGTATCAAGTATTTCGCGGGTAGAGGCAGAAAAGGACAAATGGTTTCATCTGGTGTATATGTTCGATAGTGACACAACCTATTTTTATGTAAATGCGGAATTGCAACAAAAAAACTTCAAGGGTTTTGTGTCGAATTACCTCGCATCCGATTCGGTAGTACTCGGTTATGTTGGAAATCACCTGGCGGACACTGTTGAATATAAAAATTTTTCCTGGTTAAACGGTTGTTTGGATGATCTGAAATTTTATAACCGCATCCTTGATCCTGCCGAAATATCGGAACTTTACCGTGAGCCAAATTTTAAAGTGCTTACAGGTGCTGTTCCAGGGAAAAGAGGCAGAATAGAGGGTATTGTGAAATTTTTTCAGGAGTTCTGGTATCTGCCCGTTTTGCTTATAATTAGTGTCATCCTGACAATTGTCGTTATCAGATGGCGCATCAATTACATCCGTAAAAAGGAGAAAGAGGAAATCCTCTTGCAGCAAAAATTCGCACAGATGGAGATGAAAGCGCTCAGAAGTCAGATGAACCCGCACTTTATTTTTAACGCCATTAATTCCATTCAACATTACGTTCTTACCAACGAAAAGGAACTTGCAAATAAATATCTGGTCAAGTTTTCTCAGTTGATGAGAAATATTCTCGATTTAAGTAAACAAGAATTAATTAGCCTCAAAGATGAATTGGATACTATCGTTTTATATGTGGACATAGAAGCTTTGAGGTTTAACAACGCGTTTAATTTTAAAATGACTGTTGCGGGAAATGTAAATACGAACGACATCAGACTTCCGCCATTGCTTATCCAGCCCTTTGTTGAGAATGCCATATGGCACGGCTTGTTGTTAAAGGAGGGCGATAAGGAATTGGTTATAAGTATTTTCAGAGAACAAGCGAATCTTATTATTGAAATAGAGGATAATGGAATTGGCAGAATCGCCTCGGAAAAATTCAGCAATAAGGAATTGAAACGAAGGTCTTTTGGAATGGACATTACCAGCGACCGGCTCAATGTGCTTGAAAAGGTTTTTGGAATAACAATTTCTTTTAATGTCATTGATAAGGTTTCTGATTCAGGTCAGGCAACAGGTACGAAAGTGATTATAAATATTAAATTGGAATAAATAAAATGATAACTACAGTTTTAGTTGACGACGAGGAAAAGTCTTTAAAAAATCTAAGCATACTGTTAGCGGATCATTGTCCCGATGTAGCAATTGTCGGAACGGCATCTAACGCTTTGGAAGCTGTTAAACTTATTCTTGACCATAAACCCAATCTGGTTCTTCTGGATGTACAAATGCCAGGTTACAGTGGTTTTGACGTCTTAGAGAATATAAAAAATAGTCCGTCAATTATTGTGTTTACAACAGCGCACAAAGATTATGCCATTAACGCACTCAGAAAAGGTGCTTTCGACTACTTGTTAAAGCCGCTCGATGTAGAAGAACTTAAACTCTGCGTGGAGAGGGTTAGGGAGAAAATAGCTAAGAGCGAAGCCATGCCGGGTCAGATAACCGGTTCCAGAAATATCATCGAACTTTCTGTGAAGGATGGTATTATTTTTGTAAAACCTGAACAAATTATCAGGTTGGAAGCGTCGGGGAGTTACACCACTTTCTTTTTAGAGAACAACGTTAAGCACCTGGTGTCTAAAAGTATGAAAGAATATGAGGTTTTTCTGGATCCGGGTATGTTTTTCAGATGCCATAATTCGCACATAGTCAATCTGAAAAAGGTGGTTAAATTCCTTCACAATAATGGTTATTATGCGGAACTCAACAATGGGGCAACCATAGAAATTGCTCGGAGAAACAAAGAGCTCTTTCTCGAAAAACTTAAAAAAATAAGTGACTGATTTTGTTTGGATTTTCTAAACTGCCAACGCCTACACTTACAAACTTAGTTCTGTTTAACCGTGTACTTGAGGTTGAGTAAATTCATTGGATTTGTGCTGAAATTTTTAATCCTATGGTTTACAAGCCGTATGACTTCGTCATAGTACAAAGGAATTACCGGGGCATCTTCCATTATC
>CAZMHW010000323.1:524-4907 GCA_964566105.1 uncultured Akkermansia sp. | reverse complement strand
CAAATCCCTTTGGTTCTTGAATTTAATAAGGCCGGTGAAGTGATTTGGCTCTGGAACTCAAACAGCTATTTTAAAGACGAAGATCTTAATTATAAAAAAAATCCTGACGGGACTCCCAATTTTATGATCCACTCCAACGCTTTGAGTGAAAATGATGCAGGCACAGAAATTTATGTGGGCCTGAGGGACTTCAGTCGTGTTTTAAAAATAAACAAACAAAGTAAAAAAGTAGAACTGAGTTTCGGGGAAAAATACCCGTCGGGTGAAGCCACTTTTGGCGATGGACTCTTTTTTAAACAGCACGATGCATCCGTAACACAGCACAACAGTTTATTAGTGTTTAATAACAACCGTAACAAAACCGGAGGTGGTGATGTGGCCAGCGTGCTGGAGTTGAACACGCGTCCTACTTCCAAAGAAAATGTACTTTTCTGGAGTTTCAGACTCGATTTTGATACACTCACCAATGGAAAAAGTATTAGCGGTGGCAATGTGGTTGAGTTGCCTAATTCGAACCTGCTTGTTTGTGCCGGACTTTTGAACCGTGTGTTTGAAGTGTCGCGAAAAAAAGAAATTGTGTGGGACGCTTTTGTAGAGTTTAAACGCAACAACGAATGGCAGGCAGCGCAGTTGTATCGCTGTAACTGGGTGGGACTTCTGAAAAGATACTGCTTCATACCCGTAATCGTAGCAGAAGCTGGTAAAACGGAAAAAATCACTATCCAGATCAACAACACAGGCAACACAGCCGACCAATACCAGATAGATGTTTTGGATACGGAAGGTAAGCTACTCTCCTCTTCAAAAACCACTTTGATTAAAGAGAATCAGAAATCATCTATGCCATTAGATAAAAAAATAGCTTCTTCAGACAAAAAGAAAATAGTTGTTATAAGATCGCTTCTCTCTCCCACCTCAAAAGAACGGCAACTGCAGTTAAACTAAAACTTTATTAGTATTTTGTTCCGCTGCTTCCAATATTCTCGATTGGATGCCAGGTGGTTTTAATTTCCTGAAGGTCTAAAATCAGGTAAGGATTTTGATTTTCTTCCTTTTTCCAATCTTTATTCCAGTGATAACAGCGCTTTACATTTAAAGAACAGTTTTGGCCTATCGTTTTAAATTCAGTTTTATTATTCCGGCAGTACACCAGGGTGTTTACATCCATGTGTGAGGAAAAATGCTCGTGAAGTTCTTTGCTACTACCTGTTAAAATATTTACCACACCTCCCGGGAGATCAGAGGTGGCAAGCACTTCGGAAAAAGTGATGGCCGAAAGGGGGAATTTTTCGGAAGCAAGTATCACGCAGGTATTTCCTCCCGAGATAACCGGGAGTATTACACTCACCAATCCAAGTAATGGAGATTCCTCCGGAGCTATCACGGAAACCACACCACCTGGTTCAGGTACTGAAAAATTAAAATGGGATGTAGCGACGGGGTTTACTGAGCTGAACAGTTGCTGGTATTTATCACACCAGCCCGCGTAGTATACAAGGCGGTCAATGCTCAGGTCAATTTCCTTTTCAGCTTCTTTGGAACTTATTCCCTGTAAAATGAACTCTTCCTTAAACTGTGCTTTTCTTCCCTCCAGCATCTCTGCAATACGGTACAAAATTTGTCCACGGTTAAACGCGGCTCTTGCGCTCCATCCACCAAATGCATTCCGGGCAGCAACGACAGCGTTTTTAAAATCTTTTCTTGAAGCGAGAGATACATTGGCCAACCCCACTCCCTTTTTGTTAGTTAAGGCGTAATACCTGCCGCTTTCACTGCGTGGAAATTGACCGGCGATAAACAGTTTATATGTTTTTAATACCTCTAAGCGTGGCATAATCTCTTCTATACAGTAAATATAGTTCTGTTTTAGGAAATTACCTTCTAAAATTTAAAGATTCCTTAGAATGGAACAAAGGTCAATCCGATCATAAAATTAAATCGTTGGCTTGGATAGCGTTCCCACCGGTAATAACGCTGGTTCGCAATGTTGTTGATACGGGCAAAGAAACTCAACATTTTGCTGTAACGGTATTCTGCTTCCAGATTCAGATCCGCCCAACCGTTGATCTGCTTGGGTTTGTAGCTAATGTTCGTTCCATCATCCAACTGGGTTAATGCCCATTGTTTTCCCATAAAGAACAGATCTGCCCTCAGGATGATTTTACTTTGCAGATTATAGATAGCGGAAGCCGTTAAGTCAAAATCCGGTTTGTGATAAGCTCTGGTTAGATTCTTTGTTTTATAGATGTAGTAATTTCCTTTACCAATAATGTTGAGTTTTTCTTTCATCTGGTATTTTAACTGTCCGCTCACCGTCAGGATACTTGCATCATCGTAAAGAACCTTGAACTGATTGTAAATCTGGTTGCTTCCGTAATAATCCATCACAAAAAAGTGCAGATTATCGTATTGCGCGTAACTCACTTTCGCGTCATAAGACGTGCTGCTACTCAGGTTGCCTCTTAATCCACCAAAAAGAGTGTACTTATTACTAGTGTTGTTACAATTGATGGTGGTATCCACAAATGCGTTTTCCCTGGTGAGACTTCGCATACTGTTTTTGATTAAGCCTCCATTTACTCCGGCATATGGGATAACCATACTCTCATAAATATCGTAGTGCAAATTCAACTGTGGATAGAAATAAAAATGGGTGGAACTTTTAAAATTATCCAGGGTACCAGTTAATCCAATATCAGCGTGCCACTTCTTTCCATTCGCCTCTATCGAGGGATTCAGGCTCATGATGAGATCGTTGACTGTATCATTGGCTTGTTTGTGATTATAATAGTCTGTTAAAAAATTAACATGGAGTTTTTCCTTATTCACATACATAGTGCCAAAGGCGTTCAACTTGACATTGTTTTCCGATTCCCTGTACAAATTCTGCAGGTTGTAATAACTCAACTGGATGTTGTGATTAATATGTGTACTATCGGTGTAATGACTTAATAATTGAATTTTAGGTTCAAACAATTGGTACCGTTGACGGGTATATTTTTTATCGTCCAGTTTGTTCATAGACGTGTCGTAGCCATAATAGTGTACAACATTTCTTTCGTAGTTCAGATCCCCCGAAAGAGTGTGTTTTTTATAAAAGCGTTTTCCAAACACGTTTATCGCGTTATCACTAAAGCCACCGTAGCCCACACCCTTTAAATGCGTGGTGCTCGAAAAGTGTTTTAGATGTGCTCCGTAACTGCTTTCCTTCGAACGGGTATTCGCTACCCAAAACTCTGCGTAAGGCATGTTGTAAAATGGACTATAACCGAGTTTTAACAGAGAATTGTAAAGTTTGTTGAGCGGCTCGTTTTGTAATTTACCCGCCTCAATTGTCTGGGCTTCGTATTTCGCCATTACCGGTACACTCGTAATGCCGTATTTGATGTTGTCTATTCGTTTTACGCTATCTTTTATTTCCGGTACATCCGAATATTTAAACGCATCTTTGATAGTAGGCACAAAACCACTCTTTACACTGTAATTTACATCATTTACTCCCGTTTGTGCAAGGGTTGCAAGCGCGTAAAAGAACACCATCAAAATGATCATGATCCATTCGATCTGCCTTTTTTGTTTAGTGCTTAACAAAGGTGATGCGTTCATTTCCTCTTGCCCGTATGTGTTTCCTGAACTCATTGTCACGTATTTATTTAGGTTGTTCGTTGATGGTCGTTGTTGGCGCGGCAGATTCCTTTATTTCCGTTTCTGTATTAAACAAGGAACTGTCGCTGCGGGTTTGATTGAACTCCACCTTCATTTCTCTGCCTTGTGGGGCAGGAGCGTTTGCAGGTGGAAGTGGATTCTCTTTCAACTGCTTTGCCTTCAAAATGTCCAAACGTTTTTTAGCTTCATCCACATATTCCTGTTTTACTTTTTCTTCAATAATAGATTCCAAAATAACCTGGGCATCTGCATCTTCTCCCTTGGCAATGTAGGTGTCTGACAATAAAAGCATTCCCTTGTTATTCCAGTCATCGTTACTATACTCATAACTAATGAGTTTATTGATTGTTTGCTCAACCTCTTTGTACTCTTGTTTTGTGAATTGAATTTTCGCGATGTAAAAATAAGCCTCCGCGCCGGTAACATTTTTTGCCGATTTAGTCATGGCTTTAAATTCAAGCATGGCATCGTCGAGACTATTGGTTTCGTAAAGTGATTTGGCCTTAATGTACTTCGCCTCGCTGGTTTGCTGAGGACTCAGCTTTTCAGTATTAAGAACCTTATTGCATTCCGATAAAGCCACATCAAACTGGTTCAGGTAAAAGGCGCAACGCATGGCCCCAAATTTCCCAGCACTTTTGTTAGAAGGTGTTTCGGCAATTTCCTGCAACTGCTGGAACAAAGGCAAAGCGTCAGCGTACTTTTTGTCTTTGTAGT
>CAZMHW010000323.1:0-514 GCA_964566105.1 uncultured Akkermansia sp. | reverse complement strand
CAAAGACACTTCACTGTACATGGAGCGGGGTTTGGTAATCACATACTGATAACCCCCTATAGCGACATCAAACATACTCTTGCTGTACGCGCACTCCGCCCTGTTGAACTGAGCTTCTAAAATATGTTTTCCATTCGGAAACTTAGATATGTATGTTTCCCATTTACCTATGGCTACATCACAATTTTTTTCAGTATAAAAAGCGTCGTAGGCGGTTTGATACGTCGCCTTTTCAATTTGATCTTCCGATAAAGGATTTCCAACGGAAGTAAAATACGAAGACATTTCATCTACATTGCCCTTGGCTTCGAAAATACGTTTGATTGCCTGCAATACATCTTTTGCAGCTTCACTCTTACTGTCATTTTTTACAAATTTATCGTAGTATTCAAATGCCTTATCGTCCTGTTTGCGACCGTAGTAAATATTCCCCAGCTGCGCGTAACAATTATTTACAAAAGAAGAATTAGGATAATTTTTCAGTATTCTCTCGTAATACAGAATGGCGTTATCC
>CAZMHW010000322.1:0-4908 GCA_964566105.1 uncultured Akkermansia sp. | reverse complement strand
CAGTGAATTTACTTCATCAAGACGATTTCTCAGACCATTAATATTTTCGTTAAGAATATAGTTTCCGGTAATAATAGAATATTTGTTATCGATTTTCCCGATTGTAAAAATTGCCGATCTGATTTTTTCCGAATCCACTTCGGTTATTTCATCCAGATGATGGTATAAATTTTGAAGACATTCCACCAGTACATTGTAAACCTTTTTTTTCATTTTAGGTTCTTCCTGCATGTTGTCCATTTTGTTCTCCATAATCTGAAGAATCGACGTCAATAAATCAGATGTAATTTCCCCCTTAAATGAAAGCAAAATATTATTTCGCTCCATTTTATCGTATATATCGAAAACGTCCACTATGGAATAATTTGTTTTAATTTGGTGTAAATATAAATTATTTTAACTTAAATGCCACTGTATTTTCATTAACTGTAAAACTTGCCTCATCGTCACAGGATCCCTTTCCAAAATTGATCTGCCTGGTTTTAAATCCCTGAGGAGTCAGGTTCATCATTCCGGATGTAATATAAGCACAATTTTTTTGCTTTACCAAAGCCGTTTCCTGCGGTATTGAAGCCGAGTAAGCAAGCCCGTGACGGTTTGTGCCACTCACTTCACCGCTCATAGTGCTAAAGGCATTTGTAGTAGAACTGTTGCCTTTGGTATACACTTCCACTTTACCGTTAAAACTGTATTTCAGGGAATAGCCGGTTGTTTTAACAGTGGCATTTGTCAATTTTACGTTAAATGTTCCAAAATCAGCCCCCACCACTGTTTGCGAAGCAACGATACTGTCGCAACTGTATTCAATTCCTGAAGAAACATAATTAAGAAGTTTGATAACCATCTGGCAGGAAGGGGTATTAATAGCTCCTGTAAATCTTACCAGGACTTTACCAGACCTCATCTTTCCATCCGGCATCGTATTGGCGCAGGATGCATTTGAAATATCGAGGGCGTAAACAGGATTTGGGGTAAAATTAACTGGATTGCCCGAAACGTAAGTAAGCGTATCGCAGGGGGTAAATGAATTGGTTCCAATACCCTTGGTAGACAGAGCGTTTTGAAAGACTGCCGGAAGAACAGATGTTAACTCCTGAGCGGAGATTGCATAATCTACCGCAGACTGTGTTTCATTGTCTACTTCCATGGTTTCCTTTTTACTACAGTCTGTTAAAACAAGTGTACAAATGAATCCTAAAATCAACGTAATTTGTGGTTTTTTAAGCATCAATTGCGTGTTTTTATAGACTAGAGTGGGTTATCTGTAGACAAATATAATAATTAAATTTCAATACCAACAATTAAAACATCGTCCACCTGTTCGTGGTTAAGTCTCCATTGCTCGAAGTGATTTTTGAGATCGGAGCGCTGTTCTTCGGCTCCCTTAAGGTGAATAGTTCCCAGTAGATCGTGGAAACGCTTCACCATAAATTTTTTACCTTTTTCTCCACCAAACTGATCGGCATAACCGTCGGAGAACATATAAGCCATAGAGCCGGGATTGACTTCCACAAGGCGTGTTGAGAAGGTACGGTTCACATCGTACTGAGCTCCGCCAATCGGGAATTTATTTCCGTCGTATTTAATCAGTTCGCCATTTTTACCAACAATAACCAGTGGTCGGTTGGCTCCGGCCCATTTAATTTCTTTTGCCTTGTCGTTGATGGTAATAATAGAAACGTCCATTCCATCGTTGGTACTTATCTCGTTGTGGCCCTGTCTTAACGCTTCCTGAACACCTTTGTGCAAATTATTCAGAATTTCACCCGGATCGGTTATCCCTTTTTCGAGAACAATCTGATGCAGGAGATTATGGCCAATCATACTCATAAAGGCCCCAGGTACACCGTGGCCGGTACAATCCACCACCGCAAAAATCTTTATACCATTCTCTTCTGCAAACCAATAAAAGTCTCCGCTCACAATATCCTTAGGCTGGTAGAGAATAAACACTTTCTTAAGTTTGCTGTAAATATTATCTTTAGAAGGCAAGATAGCTTCCTGAATACGTTTGGCGTACTCAATGCTACCCATAATATCCCTGTTTTTTTCTTCCAGCTCTTTGGTTCTCTCTGCCACTTTATTTTCAAGGATTTTATTTTCCTTTTTAATGGCCCGCGTTCTGTATTGTGTGTAAAAATAAATAAGAGCAATGCCAACAATAATCACTAAGGCATAGAATGTTTTGGTTTTCCAGAAAGGTGGAACTACCGTAATTCTGATTTCAAAAGGTTTGTCATTCCAGATACCGTCGTTGTTTGCTGCTTTTACCTTAAACGTGTACTGGCCTCCTGGTAACTGAGTGTACGACACATAACGCACGCTGGAAGGTGCCGACCAGTCGTTGTCGTAACCTTCGAGTTTATACCTGAATTTATTTTTTGCAGGATCCGTATAATCGATCGCTACCAATTCAAACTGAAAATAGTTTTCCTGCCAGCTCAGACTCAGCTCTTTTTTGTAAGTGATGAGTGAATCCGTTTCTACATCGTTCCCGCCGCGTTTGTAACCAATTACATAAGCCTCAGGGGTGTGCAAATTATCCTTAATAGCAGACGGGCGGAAAGCATTAAATCCTTTCGCGCCGCCAAAATACATCATACCGGTTTCCGAAACAAAGGCAGCTCCCATGTTGTATTCAGTATTTACCAGACCATCCTTGATGCTGTAATTTTTAAAGGTGATCTCTTTCTCCGCCTGCATTGGATTAAAACGGATAATTCCCGCATTTGAGCTCATCCAGAAATTATTGGCACTGTCTTTCAGAATGGAATACAAATACGTGTTGGCTAGACCGTCTTTTGAATAAAAATTATAAAAACTGTTGTTCGTTAACAGCTTGCTCAATCCTGTAGAAGTTGCCGCCCAGATATTTCCGGCCTTGTCTTCGTTAATTCCAAGCACCATGTTAGAGGCGATTTCCCCTAATTTTCCTTTATTGGTATAATTTTTTTCGATCTGTAATTTTCCGTTTTTATCAAAACCTTTCATTTTGATAAGGCCGCCATCTGAGGAACCTAACCACACGTTGCCTTTCGAATCTTTAAAGATGGTGTTGATACTCAGATTTGGTAACCCGTCCTTTTCAGTAAATTGAGTTATTTCAAAACTCTTCAGATTGATTTTAAACAAGCCATCACCAATAGAACCGGCATAAAGATTATCTCCGTCTATTTTAAGGCAAACCACAGTTCCGCCCACTTTGTTACTCAGAAAGGCCTGTGACTTTTTGGTCGATTTATCGTACCTGATAATTCCATTACCCCAGGTGCCAACCCAATATACATTTTGCGACTCTTTGGCCATGCACAGGGCAGTACCATTGTCCAGAGCTTTATTGTGAGCTGTTGTGGCACCGGTTTCGAGATTCAGCTCGTGGAAGGTTTTAAGTCCACCCAGCATGACAGTACCTTTTTTGTCTTCAGCAAAGGCATAAATGCTGCTAAAATTAGTTTCGTAATTAAACGTGGAATTAGGGAATTTTTGTGATCTGAAGAAGGAAATGTTAACCCCGCCCAGATCTGTTCCGATCCAGAAATTATTTTCTTTATCACTGAAAATACAATTGCAGGGATTGGAATTAAGAGCAAGTGGTGTTTCCTGTTTAGTGTAATGGTCAACGTTTTCGTTCAAAAGATTGTATACAAGAACACCCCAGGAGGACGCGACAAAAATTTTATTATCGCGAATAACGAAGTCTTTAATATAATTGCATACCTCGTCCTGTTTGGCAAAAGAAATTTTTGATTCTATCTCGAACTGACGGTCCACTTTAAAAATTCCAAAGCCATAGGTTCCCAGATACATCTTCCCGCCATAACTTCCAATGTGGGTGATTGATCCCAGTTCTGAGCCTTTAAGATCAATATAATCAGGGACAATGAATTCAATTTTTTCAAGCGCATTTTTTTTATTCAGTTTCCACAATCCTTTATCGATGGTGCCAATATATACTTCGTCGTTTACCCTTTCTATGCACTTGACATTTACCTTATCCTCCACTTTGAAGTAAGGATTTTTAATAGTGCGTTGCGCAAAATTGAGGATAAACAATCCCCCTTCTGTGCCCACCAGGGCATTGTCTTCATCTAATTTAAAAATAGCGTTTATCCTGGTATTTAAACGACCGTCCACTTTTTGCAGGGTGGAGAATTTTTCGGTAACCGGATCAAAAAAATTGAGTCCTTCGCGAGTCCCGACAAGTATGAGGTTTTGTTTTACCTGTTTTAAAGCAGTAACGTCGGAGCAGGAAAGTGAATTGGCATTTGTAGGGTCGTTCTTAAAAACTTTTATCTGATACCCGTCGTACTTGTTCAAACCGTCCTGGGTACCGAACCACATGAAGCCCAGATCATCCTGTACGATGGTTCTGACAAAATTTGTACTAAGCCCTTCCTCGCTGGTAATGTGTTTAAACCTTAATTGTTGTGAGCGAACCGGAAGTAAAACGAGCGCTAAAAGCGCGACCAATATGTGTTTATAAGTTTTCAAATGAGATGCCTAAGATAAATATTTTTTGAACATGGTAAAAAACTATCTTTACCAAAAAAGTGTGATAAACACTGTAATAAAGCCGTTTTGATTTAGTAGGCAAAAATTAGATGTTCGTCTATAAAAATCATGGTTTTATCTTAGAGAAAAACGCCTTTGTATTATGCCAAAAGTTCTGCGCATCATAAATAGATTTAATCTTGGAGGAATTAGTTATAATGTTTCGTATCTGAGTCGTTATTTACCTCAGGAATATGAGACTTTGCTTATTGGTGGTCCCGAAGAACAAGGAGAGGAAAGCTCTCTTTACATCCCCCACTCTCTGGGACTAAATCCAACACTTATTCCCGAACTCCGGAGAAGCATTAATCCGTTGAACGATTATTTTGCCTACAGAAAAATTAAAAGGATCATCCG
>CAZMHW010000321.1:0-4912 GCA_964566105.1 uncultured Akkermansia sp. | reverse complement strand
ATTCTTCAATGAGGCCATTCTCTTCCCGTTTATTGTAATCTAAGATAAGCAAATAATACAGAATTACACCGAATGCATACAATAAGGAAGTGATTAGAAAAATAGTGCCAAAACTAAAATTGTACGCAAACAGAACGGTTACCATAAAACCACTTAAAACCCAACTTCCGCTCCAAATGGCCGAAGTAAGTGCGCTTGTAATTTCCCGGTTATTTCTTCCCACATAATTTAACACCAGTTCCGAAGTCATTGGTCCGGCCATATTCATAAGTGGTTGTCTGAGTAAATAGCAGGCAGACGCAATGATGATGGCAATAGAGTATTGGCTGTAATATTGTGTAGTAGCAAGAGCTACCAATGAAATAACGGCGAGGGATTGTGTGGTGGGAATAGCAATTTTGTAACCTATTTTTTCCTTTATTTTTGGCACAAGCATAGCAAAATAAGCAACCAACAGAGAGGCTATAAAACTTAAAACTGAAAAACCGCCTTTGCCGAGATGATGCACCTTATCAAAAAAGAGACTTATAAATGGAATGGTGAGTCCCGCACCCGTAGCAATAATGAGTGTTGGAAGTAAAGCTCTTAAAACGAGTCCCCAATCTGTGGGACGTTTTATATCCGAGTCTGCTTTTTTAGTTTTGTCTTCTTCCACAGAGATTTCATGAAAGTTTTTGATACGTTTTAAAAAGACCAGACCCCCGAAACCTAAAAGAGAAAAGAGAAGGAGAATAAATTGCTCGTCAAAAATAACAGGGTTTATAAAGTCGAGAATAGCAATGATGATGCCGCTAACGATCCCGCCAAAACTCCAGGTGCTGTAACTTAAAGAAATAGCCGCGGTTTGATTGGCTTTTTCTACATTCCTTAAAATAAACGGGAAAATAGGAATTTGCATGAACGTAAAAGAGGCGCCCCATAAGATGAGTGAAATTAAAGTAAGTGTTTTAAGATGAAGAGCTATGCAAAGTATAATGGCTATACCGAACAGTGGAACACATAAATTAGACAGGAAGAACAGAGGCATTAATTTCCGGCCTTTAATTAATCTTCCCAGTGGGAGTGCCAGCATAAAAACGCCAACAAAACGGAAAGTAATAAACAGGGCTATTTCTTTATCGCTGAATCCTTTTCTGGTCATGTAAAGTGGCAGAATATTCATAAACGTAGCGTTCACCGTTTGAATAAAAAATTCGGACGCGATCGCATTTTTAATGGGCAGATCAATTTTTTTATAATCACTTATAAATCCAAAAAATCTAGTCATGACTCATAATAATATCTATATAAGCGCTTATTTTATCCAGATCATTTGGGCCAAATTCCTCAAAGTCGTCCTTATTCTTAAACCAGGTAAGCTGACGTTTGGCGTAATTGCGTGTGTGCTGTTTAATTTTTTCAACGGCGATTTCCAGGCTGCATTTCCCGTCGAGGTATTCATACAATTCTTTGTATCCCACGGTCTTTAAAGCGTTGTAGTTTTTATGCGAAACTAAGTCCCGCACTTCGTTCAACAGACCATCTCTCATCATCATATCAACTCTTTCATTAATCCGCTGATACAACTGCGCTCTCTCCAGATTTAATAAAATTTTAATCGGGGTAAAATCGCGTTTTGGCTTGGTTTTGTTGAGGTAACCGGAATAGGGTAATCCGGTGTGGATCATCACTTCCAAAGACCTTATCAATCTCTGAGGATTCTGGATGTCAACGGAATTAAAATAATCCAGATCTCTTGTTTTAACTTCTTCCTGCAGCCAGGATAATCCTTTTAACGCGAATTGTTTGTTTAATTCTTCACGCACAGAAACCGGAATTTCCGTAAAATCGTCTACACCGTTCAGTACCGCATCAATGTATAAACCCGAACCTCCAACCATAAAAATAACGGAGTGAATTTCAAAAAGTTCAGTCAATAGTCTTATAGCGTCTTTCTCAAAATGCCCGGCTCCGTACAATTCATCTGCATGTTTTGTATTAATGAAATAATGGGGAACTGCCTCTAATTGTTCCACACTTGGCTTTGCTGTTCCTATGGTTAGCTCTTTGTAAAATTGACGAGAATCAGCAGAAAGAATAACAGTTTTATATTTTTTGGCAAGCTCAATGCTCAAATTTGTTTTGCCTACTGCCGTAGGGCCTGCTATTACAACTAAATATTTGTTTTTGGGACTAATGGTGCATAAAGTTAAAATCTATCAATTTAACTGCCTAATTATTCAAAACTGTTTGTGAACAACTCTTTTTAATAACTTTATCTGTGTTGAACCTCTTTGTTATTTTTATACAATGCACAAACCATGGCATAGTCTTCTTTTTGGGTTGTTCGTGTTCGCGATACTCGGTATTTTAAGCTTCACTTTTCCAAAAGAGGGAATAGAACTTAAAATCAGAGCGGATTTAAAGTTGAATTTCCCCGGCCCAACCACACTCTTGGGTTCTGAAAAAGGACACAAGGATATTTCTAAGATCATTGAGGCCGTTGATAACATCGATACTTCATTTACTATTCATGATCCTTCGCTGGAAAAGAAAAAGAAGGACGGAGAAAATGATTCCCCGACTAAAGGGAATGACAACCAGATTGCCGATTCCTTAACCGGGGACAGTGAAAGTGCTAAGTTCGATTCTGTGCCCAGATTAATTACCTCCATTCAAACACGAAACGACAAGGCCCTTAAAAATTTCTTTGATGCTCTATCGGATTTAAAAAACAATCCTAAGGCTATCCGGGTGTTGCACTATGGCGACAGTCAAATTGAAGGCGATCGGATTACAGATTATCTCCGGCTGAAACTACAGGGACAGTTTGGGGGCCAAGGACCAGGCCTCATTTCACTTATGCCCATAGCGTCTAGTCTTATTAACCGGGTTTCTACCGGTCCGGGATGGGATAGATACAATGTATTTACAGCAAGGGACAAACGTGTAAGTCATACGAATTACGGGGTTTTGGCAGGATTTAACCGTTTTACACCTTACAAAAAACAAGGCGACACTGCTTCGGTGGTATCAACGAGTCTTGTTGTAACTACCACCAAACTGGGTGGTACCAATGCAATGGCTTACAAAAAAGTAAAATTGTTTTATGGTGGTGCTCAACGCAGAACGTGGTGTGAGTTTTATGATGGACCAGCCCTGATCTCAGCGGATAGTTTGGAGTCGGGAGGAAATCTAAAAGTGGAAGAGTATAAAGTAGGGTATGGTTCCAATACACATACCTTCAAATTTAAAGGAAAAGATAGTCCTGATTTTTATGGAATTTCCCTCGAAAGTGACAATGGTGTGATGGTCGACAACATCGCCTTAAGGGGTAGCAGCGGTACGTTTTTTCATCAGATCAATAATGCCCAGTTAAAAGGGTTTTACGATTACCTCAATGTAAAACTCATTATCCTTCAATTTGGAGGTAATTCTCTTCCTTCAATTAATGATAAGGAAATGGCCATAAACTATGCAAATTATATCCGTTATCAGATTTCCCTCCTTAAAAAAATGGCGCCTGGAGCAAGTATTCTGTTTATCGGGCCGTCAGACATGAGTATTAAGAAAGGTACCGATTATATAACGTACCCTTACCTCGAAACAATGAGAGATGCGCTCAAAAAAGTAGTGCTTGAAAGTGATTGCGCTTTTTTTGATATGTACGATTGTATGGGTGGCAAAAACAGTATGGCGGGTTGGGTAGATCAGAAACTGGCAGCTACGGACTACACGCATTTTAGCCCTCAGGGAGCGCGAAAAATAGCGACACTGTTTTATTCAGAGTTAATAAAAGAATACAATACTTACTTAAAAAATAAAAATTGAAACCAAGTCCATCATTAAATTCAGGGATCTTATTACTGGTCATTTTTTTGCAGTCAGTGTTCTTCCAGGCACAAACCGCGAATTCCATGGAAATGGGTCAACAATACCCTTTCATCAAACAAGAATTTAATCATCTCAGTTTTTCGAAAGACAGTTCAGCCTTTGCAAGGCTGTATAAAAAGATGGACCGGTTAAAAGAGGATAAAGGTGTCCGTATAAATATTGTCAACATGGGCGGTTCTCATGTACAGGGCGGAGTATGGAGCAATACCTTTATTTCTGATTTTCAAAATGAGAATAAAACTACAGGAGGAGGCTATTTCGCATTTCCCTACAAAATAGCCAAAACAAACAGCCAACCCTACGCTTCTTCTTTTTCGAACGGTAATTGGAAACGTTGCCGGGCGAATGGTAAGGATTTCTGCCTGCCTCTGGGTATGTGTGCTTTGAGCATAACCACAAATGACAGCGCCAATACGTTTGGTGCACTCCTCACCAACCGTGCTTCTTGTAAAAAGGTAAATCTGGTAAAAGTGTTTCACAATTTTAACTCAAGTTTTGAATTTAGTTTGGCCCTTAACGACACACTGCAAGTTGAAAGGGTAGAAGTTAAAAAATCGGACTACACTCTGTTCCGGTTTTCGACACCGGTAGATTCTGTTGTTTTCAAATTAACACGCAAAGATACTCTGGTGAAGGACTTTACCATTTACGGAATGAGTTTCGAAAATGACCTGACATCCGGTTTCTATCTGGCAGGACTGGGTGCTAACGGGGCAAGCAGTAGTTCGTTTCTTCGTTGTGCGAATCTTCTTCCGCAACTCGAATCACTGCAGGGCGACCTCTTTATTTTATCACTGGGAGTAAACGATACTCAGTCTAAAGGTTTTGAGAAAGAAGAATATATCGAAAACTACGACACCCTCATTACCTATATCAAACGGTCAAATCCGGACGCTGCGATTATTTTGACCACCACTACAGATAATTTCATAAAAAGAAAAACATCCAACAAACGTACCATTACCGCAAGGGATGCCATGTACGAATTAATGAACAAACACAATGTGGCGGTTTGGGATCTTTTTTCTGTAATGGGTGG
>CAZMHW010000320.1:0-4915 GCA_964566105.1 uncultured Akkermansia sp. | reverse complement strand
GCGGAAGCCAAAGAAGTTTACGAAGAAGCCAAAAAGAAACTCCATGTGTACCTTCAGGAAGCTAAAATTAAGTTCTCTGAAGTAAAAAACAACGAGGATGTGCTCACGCTTATTCACGCGTTTGAACACCTTCAGGTGCAGTTAGCGCTCGGTAAGGCCGAAACAAAGGAAGTCTTTGAAGAACAATACCACAAAATAAGTGAAGCGCTCAATCATCTGGAAAAAAATTTCAGAGAAGAGATTAAAAACAACACACACTTTGCGCAACTCCACCTGGAAGTGGAAAAATTCAAAATTAAACTGGAACTGATGGTGCTTCATTACAAGCTCAATAAGATTAAAGCCGAATACAATTTCGAACAGAAAAGAACAGAATTCTTTGAGACCCTGGACGCTATTAAATTAAGGATGCAGAAAAAAGAAGCCGACCTGAAACACCAGTGGGATCATTTGAGCGAAGAAATTTCTGAAGCCTATATAAATTTAAAGAAGACCTTCCTGCATTAAAGCAGGCCCCTCTCATGAAACTAAAACTCATCATACCGTTGATACTTTTCTTCACCAACTCTGTGTTTGCTCAGGGAGGCGGTGATTCAACCGCCACCAGCGATGAGGGGCCAACAGGTTTAACCGTAGAACAATTCAACAAACGTATTTCCACGAGTAATAAACTGGTATTGGTCTATTTTAAGGCCGACTGGTGCGTGGTATGCAAAAAACAAAGACCTCTGCTCGACGACGTTGTAAAAGAAAACAAAGACAAAGTTGAATTATTACCCATCGACATGGAAGACAATCCCAAGATAGCCGCTTATTTTGAAGTAGACGGATTACCTGTAACCATCTTGTATAAAAACGGAAAAATTGTCTGGGACCGCATGGGCCTCACTGAAAAAAAAGAACTACTTGAACAGATCCATTTTTTTGAACATTAAGTCATTTATGGTTTATTAAATTGAGTGCATGAAAACAATTTTAGTTCCAACTGATTTTTCCCATTGCGCTGAAAACGCTGTAAATTATGCCATCGAGCTTGCACTGCTCGAAAAATCAAAAATTATTTTGTACCACTCCCTGGAACCCGACTATGCCAGTTTTCTTTATACGCTCATGGTGACTGCCAGTGGTACATTCAGAGAACAAGCCGAGGAACAAATGACACAGCTGGCCGCGAAAATAAAAATGAGTGGCAGTACCGACTACGAATGCCTTGTAAAAGACGAAGATTTTTTACCCGGCTTTCTGGATACAGCCGGAGAAAAAAAAGCAGACCTCATTGTGATGGGGACATCCGGTGCTACAGGATTTAAAAAATTTCTTTTTGGCAGTAACGCAGCAAAAATAGTTGAAAAAGCACACTGCCCTGTTCTCATTGTTCCTGATAAGGTACGGTTTAAAGGCATTCATCATATCACTTTTGCAAGCGACTATCAGCGAAGTGATATCAGCGCATTGGAATCTACCGTTTCCCTTGCAAAAAATACACAAGCCCAAATTAACATTTTACACATTTACGAAGATGGAAAAGACAGAACTTCCGCTGAAGATGAGGGACTACCCTCTTTTATGGAGAAGGTGAACGCGCAGTTACCCTCGCAGTCGTTTACCTATCAGGTCATAAAGGGCAAAGACTTTTTACACGAGCTGGATCAGCACCTTGAATCAGATCAAACAGACCTGCTTGTTCTTTCAACCGAACACCGTGCTCTGCTGGAACAAATTGGTGATAAGAGTTCCAGTAAAGAACTGGCCTATCATTCTAAAACACCCCTGCTTGTTTTTCATCACGCCAAAGCACCTTACCTCATCTGACAAATAATGTACTCCCTCTTAAATTATGCAAGAAACTGAAAACATAAACGAACTTTCGTCCTCCCTTAAAGAGTATGTAAACACCCAGTACAAACTCCTGCAACTCGAAATGACCGCTAAACTGGCGAATTTTGGAGCCTGGTTATTCTCCGGCACTGTGTTTGCCCTGGCCTTTATTCTCGCACTGCTTTTTGGAAGTCTTGGGGCGGGATTTTACCTGTCAAAGATTCTGGAAAGTTATACCCTGGGATTCCTGACCATTTCAGGGATATATTTTCTGGTCTTTTGTCTCATTGCCCTGCTTCGCAAAAAAACAATTACCGAACCTCTCAGAGACCGGCTTGTAAGAGAATTACTCCGTAAAGAAAAAGAACAGGCTTAGAACCATGGAAACACGACACATTGTAAATTACAGGCTTCTGAAAGAAGAAATTCGTTCCCTGAAAACGGAACGTAAAGAACAGGAGGAACGTATTGCTAAGCAACTCAACGAAGTAGTAAAGGTTATTCAGGATCCTGCCCCGGTTTTAAAAAACACCCTGCATAAATTGGCTAAAGACCAAGAAGTGAGAGGTGATTTGCTTAAAGTCGGCATTCATTATGCCGGAGACTTTCTGGTAGATACACTCATTCAGAAAAAAGGCCCGGCTTTAATTGCAGGTTTACTTTCCAAACTGGAAGATAAAACCAAAGACAGTTCCATTGGAAAAATAATACGTTCGCTTGGGCAGCTCTTTAAAGCAGACTCCACCAAAAAGGAAAAACCCTCCCCTGAAAATTAAGATCCGAGGTATTCTTTAAGAGAAATGTTTACGATGTGATTCCAGCCTTCTTTAAAATTGCCAAGGGCAAAGTCCGCGTTATCGGCAGGAAAACTTCCAATTCCCGCATGTGTGAGTCTCAGTAAAGTCCGACCTTCCTGTGGCAGTAATTCAAACGTTACAAAAGACTTACCAGTGTAGCCTGCGTAACTCCAGCTGTAAGTAAGTCTCTTCTGTGGGATCACTTCCGTAACCTCACACAGGTGCACATATTGTCTTTCGGGGGACGGGCCTCCGGTAAATTCAAATTTAAAGCCAACTTCCGCCTTAAATTCTGCCAGATCAAAATACCAGCTTTTCATTTCGTTTTTGTCGGTAAGTGCTTTCCACACCTTTGACGGTGGACTGTTAAACAGTCGTTCTAAAATGATAGGTTGTTGTTCCATGTTCTTATTTATGTTTAGGTTTAGATTTCTTTTTAGATCTTTTGCCATTTTCTAAATGTTCTTCAAGGGCATCGAGTTTATGTGTCCAGAATAAACGGTATTGTTCCGTCCACCGCGACACCTCTTGTAATTGTTTGAGTTTAGCTTCACAAAAGCGTTCCCGGCCCTGTTTTCGCACCACAATGAGTCCGCACTCGGTAAGAATTTTGATATGTTGTGAAATTGCCGGACGGCTCACATCAAAATTCTGAGCAATGGCATTGAGGTTAAGCGTCTGAGTTGCCAGCAGATTTATGATCTGCCTGCGTGTAGGATCGGCAATGGCCTGAAAAACGTCTCGTCTGGTTTCCATAAATAGGTAAGTATTTGCTTACAAATATATAGGTAAGCATTTACTTACACAAATAAATCGCAACAAAGATTCTTCGATTATTTAAAACGAGCAAAAACGTTATTACTCTTCCACCTTTTTTTCGTGGTGATGGCTGTTGCCCTTCACAAACCAGGAAGAAACAAACGCTGTAAAAGTTCCAAAGAGTCCAACACCTACGGTCATGAGAAAGGCCGCTATGATCCTGCCTTCGGTAGTCACTGGGTACTTATCTCCGTAACCCACTGTGGTAATGGTTACGTAAGCCCACCAAACAGCATCTTCCGCGGTTTTAATATTGCTGTTGGGCGCTGTCTCCACCTCCAGAATGGCAATAGATGAAAAAAGCAGCATGAGCACCGCGATCAGGGACACGGAAGTGAGGGTGCCCTTGATCTTATTTTTAAAAAGATGATTAGCAATGTGTGTGGTAGAACGAAAGGCCCGGATGACGCGAATGAGTCGGATGAGACGCAGCAATCTTCCCGCCCGCATGAATTCCAGCGTTGGAATGCTCGCTACCAGATCGATCCAGCCCCATTTCATAAAAGCCAGCTTGTCGTGCGCCTGGCGGAAACGAATTACAAAATCTATAAAAAAAACAACACAGATAAAATTATCCACATAGTACAGCACCCGTGCTATTTCATGCGGCAGTTTAAAAAAGGTGCTTACTACCAGAGAACCCAGTACGTAAAAGGAAAGAATGACAATGAGTAAATTGAGAAAATTTAATTTTTCTTCTTTAATATCAGGTTTGGCCATTTCCCGGTCTTGTTTCGTTAAGAATTAAGCATTAAAATTACTCAATCCGAATCTAAATCAACAGTGAGAACGACGGAACCTGAGATATATCAGTTCCGTAAATAACACACAGAGCCTTCTTATTTAATACCGATTCCCAATAAATGGTCGAGGGTAAGAATATCCCAACTCGAAGGAAGAAATAACACAATTCCCAAAAGAATTAAACGGGGAAATAAAAGTTGCATGTCCCACATTGGTTTGAGCATACTGAAAGCGCCACACACAAGAATTAAATCCACACCCAGGATATAGAGCGCCGCGTATTTAAATAATCCCAGAATCAGCATACCGCCACAAAGGAACTCCACGTAGGAAGTAAAATACGCGGAAGAAGTGAGAAGAAATCCGGGAATAGGTCTGTGTTTTGATTCTTCTTTAAAAAATTCAATAACACCAGGGATTTTCACTTTAAAAATTTTGTCGTATCCCTGAAAGAAAAAAAGAATGCCTAAGATGACCCTGAGGATAAACACTAATGCGGTTTCGTTATTAATATATGTCATAGTGGTATTGTTTATTTAAAAGTACACTTTTTTTTAAGAAGCGCAAAACACGTTTTCAATTAACTGAGCTATATCATGCGTTTATGTGCGGAAGCAAACAAGAATCATCTAAATAGTTGCCCCTAAAAAATTCTCTTTCCGTTTTAGAACTTACTTTTCTTCCTTGATGAAGAAAAGTAACAAAAGAAATCAAGAAGATTTGCCAACCTGAATTTT